>CAZNBU010000094.1:0-10309 GCA_964571035.1 uncultured Planctomycetaceae bacterium
GCTCTGTGGGAGATCAGTCCTCCTGGGGTCTGCATGCGCCTTTTCGCAGTTGTCCTGGTCCTTTCGTTCAGCAGCGTTGCCTACGCTCAAACTGGGTGGCGGCAAGGCACACCGACCGCTGCGTGGACCGAGCGTACCGCGCATTCCCTGGTTAGTTTCCAGAACCGCCTGTGGGTGTTGGGGGGATATACCAACAACGGCGCGATGTTCTTGAACGACGTGTGGTCCTCATCGGATGGTGGAACCTGGACGCTTGAGACGGCCGCCGCGGGCTGGCCGCCGCGGGCGTACTATGAATCGACTGTATTCAACAACCGGATTTGGATATTGGGCGGCCGGGGTGCCAGCGCAGTTTACTACAATGACGTATGGTCGTCCGCAGACGGCGTGAACTGGACACTAGAAACGGCGTCCGCCGGGTGGACCGCCCGCTCCTACCACTCAGTCGAGGTCTTTAACAACAGGCTCTGGGTGATAGGAGGCTATCTCGCCAATCCGCTGCCAGACGTTTGGTCGTCCGCAGACGGCGCCAACTGGGTACTTGAGACGAGTGCTGCGCCATGGATCAGGCGCGCTTACCATTCTAGCACAGTGTTCGGTGGGAAGCTGTGGATCACGGGAGGTCAAGCCACAGTAGGCTATTCGCTCAGTGAGGTGTGGTCTTCAACCAACGGCGTGAATTGGGTTCTGGAGAGTGGCAGTGCGCCTTGGGGCTTGCGCATATCGCACGCCACTTTGGCGTTCGACAGTCAAATCTGGTTGATTGGTGGCAGAGTCGATGCGCTTGGGGTGCAGAACGACATGTGGTCCTCCGCTGACGGTATCAACTGGACGCAGAAGACCTCATCAGGACCATGGCCCGGTCGCATGCTTCACTCTGCTGCAGTCTTGCGTGGGGAGATTGTCGTTGCGGGAGGAATGGTTCCGTTGCCCCCGACGTCAACGGCCCACCTCAGGGACGTCTGGGCCTACTCAGAATTCGCTGCGGTTGATGTCTATGCATCAACCGGCCAGGCGACCGCGGTATTGAGTGATTCGCTGGGCCCTGGCGGCGCGGGCATCGAGGCCGGCAAGTTCGAACTGTCGACAAATCCAACTGCAACCGTGTACGTAACCGAGATCGAAATCTCGGCTTCAGGTATCGGCGACGACGCCAATGCAATTGGCGAGGTATCGCTTTACCGAGACGACGACAGCAGTGGCGACCTTGATTATCAGCTTGATGTACCGGTTGCTGTGGCGTCATCAACATTCTCCGTTGATGATGGTGCCATTCTGTTCAGTCTTGCACAGACCGAACAGCCAGTGCCGCCTGGTACTCGGCGTTCCTACTTTGTTGTGGTCAAAATGGCCGGCACCGCTGCTGCCGGCGATACCTTCCGGTTTAGAGTTTCTCAAGTGATTCTGGGCGGGTCCGGAGCCAAAGTGTTTGGAACCCCGAGCGGCGAAATGGCAGGACTGATCGTTGATGCTTCGTTCTTCGTGTTTGCCGACGTCAGCAGCACCACGCCCGTGACAGCATATGTGAACACCAGCGGGAACGTGTGCCAGAAGTTCAGCATCAGCTATCCTGCGGGTTCGCCGGACAAGCCCGCGAGCATCTCGGTCGAGGGTGAGGGAACCGCCGATAAAGCAGCCGACCTGGTGGTAGCAGAGCTGTGGTGTAACGCCAACGGTAACGGTGTTCTGAATACCGGTGTGGATGAACTCGTTGACTCACAGAACTACACAACTGACAACGGGACAGTCGTTTTCAGCCTGGCGAGTCATATCGATTTTACTGCCGGCCAGACACGCACATACTTCGTCTCCTATACCTTGACGTCCGCAGCGGCTCATTTGCAGACCTTCCATTGCTACCTCTCCAGCGTTGGCGCTGGCACCCGAGGTGGTATTGGCGTTGGACTCCCGTGCCCTAGTGTAACCGGGACCGCCGGTCTGGAGGTGTCGGCAGTAGTTCTAATGGCGACCGCAAACGGCCCGACAGTCCCCAGTGTAGTCCACCACGACTTTGAAGGGCTCAACGGCAACGGCGCGCTGCTTTGCAATGTGGTACTATGGGCAGCCGTTGGCGGTGTCTGGACGGTGCACTCAGTAACGTTCGGTGCAAGCGGGACCGGGAATCATGACACAGCGTTCAGCGCGCTCGGATTGCATACGGACAACGGCAACGGGGTGTGGGACGGCCCGTCGGTAGATGCGCCCGCGGCGCCCGGGTTGGCCGGGTTCACCGGTGGCGAAGCTACATTCACGCTGACCAACCCCGTGTTTGCGGCCGGCTCAACGCGACGAGTGTTCCTCATCTGTAAACTCAATGGCACCGCCACTACAGGCCAGACGTTCAGTGCGGGGTTGGATCGCGTTTCGGCGACCCCGCCGCCCGCGGGTGTCACGGTTGGATTTCCCACTGCGGCTGCCGCGCCGCTGATTATTGACGTGCCGGCGGTTCTGGTCAGCAACGGGCCGAATCGACCATCGGCTGTCACACACAATGCCGGCAGCGCGGCGGGGTTTGTGGTCGCGCAGTTCCGGCTGGATGCGGTCAATGAGCCGGCCGACGTCAGCGGGTTGGTCTTGACGGGTGGCGGAACGGGTGACTGGGTCGCGGACGTGGACTCTGCAACAGGTGTGCGGGTTTACGCCGACAACGGCGACGGGATGTTCGACGGTGCGGACACGCTGCTGTTCCAGGGCGGCGGTGCGCCGGTCGTGCCGGTCGCGTTCGCGCCGGTGCTTTCGATTCACCCGGCGACGCCGCTTGATCTCTGGGTGCTTGTCAATCTCACCACAACAGCCGGCCACGGCGCGGTTGCAGCGCCGGAGACGTTCACGCTATCGCTTGCCAACGTGGCGGATGTGTCCGCCTCCAGCATCGTAGTGCTCAGTTCTCCCGTCCCATCCAGCACCCTGCTGGGCGCAATCGAGTTCAGGGTGGACGAGTTCTTACCGCTGACGGCCAACCGCATAGGTGGCGCAGCGATCACGCTCAAAGGCAGCGGGTTTGTCGCGCCATTCGAGGTAAAGATCGGCGGAGTAGTGTGCCCAGGCACGCCAACAATCACCGGCGGCACGCTTGCGGAAGGACTGCACGTCCCGCCTGGCACGGGCGAAGGCCTGGCGATCGAGATCACCAGCGGCACCCTGCCGCCGCAACTTCTGCCGATCACGTTTGCTTACACCGCGCCCTCAAGCGACGACCGCGAGGATGAAGACGAAAGTGCGTGCAGCGCGACGTCGTTGCCACCGCTGCCGTGGTTCATGGCGGTCGCCGCAGTCCTTGCGGTGTGCGGGTCCGCAGCCCGGCGGCGACGCGACAATCTTTTTGCCTCACTGAGGCGGGGTGGCTAGACTGGCTCGCGTAACCGATACCTGTTGACGCTTGTGTTGCGGACCTTCCTGCCTGCCTGGGTGCTGTACCCACGCGGGTCTCCTGCCGCGCCGCTGCCCCTTCCGCCGGGCGTCCTGCTTCCGCGATCGCGTGGGTGATTGCGGTGGGGGTATCAACCGGGCTCGCGCCCGAACCGGAGGGGGACATGCACAAGATTCTGGGTTTGGCGCTGCTGCTGCTGGCGCCCGCGCTGGCAGCGCAGACATGGACTGCGGCTACAAACTCCGCGCAATGGTCGGCGCGCTACGCGCTGACATCGGCTGCGTACGACAACAAGCTATGGGTGATCGGCGGCAACGCGGGCGGCCGCACGAACGACGTGTGGTCGTCCACCGACGGCGCTACCTGGACACAGGTGACCGCGGCGGCGCAATTCCCGGCGCGCTACAACCATTGCGCGCTGGTGTTCGACAACAAGATGTGGGTGCTCGGCGGGAACAGCGCCACGGCGACTTACTCGAACGATGTTTGGTACTCCACCGACGGGATCACCTGGACGCAGGCCACCGCTGCCGCGCAGTGGCCCGGCCGGGAACTGTTCGCAGTGGAGGTCTTCGCAGGCAAGATGTGGGTGCTCGGCGGGCGCACCGGCACGATGTTCAACGACGTCTGGTCCAGCAGCGACGGGGTTACGTGGACACAGGCGACGGCGGCAGCTTCCTGGACGCCGCGACGCAGCCTCACGACCGAAGTGCACAACGGCAAGATCTGGGTGCTGGGCAGCAACGCCGACCGCGACGTCTGGTCGTCCACCGACGGCGCGACATGGACACTGGTGACCAATACACCGGCGTGGTTGGCGCACTTCGGGCATACTTCCGCTTTCTACAATGGGAAATTCTGGATGCTCAGCGGCGGCGGCACCAACGAAGTCTGGTCGTCGCCGGACGGCGTTACCTGGACGCTGCAGACGCCCGCGCCGGGTTGGGGCGCGCGCAGCTACCACACCACCGAGGTCTTCGCCGGCAAGCTGTGGATCATCGGCGGGTACTCCGGGTTCAACGATGTGTGGTGGTACCAGGAGACCATTCCCGACATGGGGGTGGAGCGAAACGCGACGCCGATTGCCGACGGCGGCAGTGACTCGCTGACTAACGTCAGCACAGCCGGGCAACTGTTCACCTACACGATCCTGAATACCGGCACGGGCGCGCTCGACCTTACCGGCACACCGCTGGTCAACGTCACACCCGGCACCGGCGCGCCGACGGTGAACGTCACCGTGCTGCCGGTGTCGCCCGTTGCCGCGACCACCGGCACTACGACATTCGAGATCGAGGTGATCCCGGGTGTGGGCCCGTTTGATTTCACGATCAGCATCGCCAACAGCGACGGCACAAAGAACCCGTACGACTTCACGGTCGATGGCACCGGGTTCAACCCGAACATGCAGGCGGAGGCCAACCTGGCAGCCGGCTCCGCGTTTGCGGGCTCGACCAACGGACCGTTTACGATAAGTGTTGACCCGGGCGCTGCACTTGCAAACGCCGAGATCGAGGTGACCGATCCTGAGTCCGACAACATCGAGATCACGGCTGTCACGCCTGGCGTAACACCGCCGACCGGCATCACGCCTCCGAGCATCGGAATTGTGCCACACCCGGCGCTGCTTGCGTGGACCGGCACGGCGGATGCCTCCAACGCGCCCGGCACTTACACCTGGGATGTTGAGTTCAAGGATGTGGTCAACGGCACGCCCATATCGATCACGATCAGCATCACGATCAACGACCTGCCGCCGACGCACGGTATCGCCAACGCGGCGGGCGGGGCCGGCAGTTCGGTCAATCCGTACACGCAGGGGTTTGTGCACGGTGACACCGGCGCGAACGCGGTGGATATGGCGGAGCTGAGCGACCCCAACACCTCTCAGCCGCTGAGCCTCGGCACGATCACGCCCGATGTCGGCAATCCCAGCGGCGGGGCGGGGTTTGTGATCTCGCTGTCGGCGGGCACGTTCGTGACCGTCGCGCCGGCGGGCACGCTCCAGACAGCCGACCTTGGCACGCACACGTTCGAAGTCGCGTTCACTGACGGCACAAGCACAGCCACGCTGTTCGTTGAGCTGGAGGTGATCGGCATAGCGCCGACGTTCACCACCACGCCCGTCATCACGGCAACGCCGGGCACGCCGTATCTCTACACGGCGGCGGCGACGGGCATCCCGGCGCCGACGCTGAGTGCGGGGACGCTGCCGACGTGGCTGACGTTCAACCCGGCAACCGGTGAGCTGGCAGGCACACCGCCCAACACCGCCGCCAAGAACACCTACACCATCACACTGACCGCAACCAACGGAGTCTCACCCAACGGCACGCAAACCTTCGACATAGAGGTAGGCCGCGCACCCGGCGCAACCAAGAGCGAAGGTGACAGCAGCGGGTGCGCCGCCGGGGGCCCGTCGCCGGTTTGGTTGCTTGCGCTCCTGGCGCCGTTGGCGCTTGGCGTGCGCCGCCGCTTTGCAAGACGGGCGAGTTGACTCGGATCTGAAATCTCATCCGCGCCGGGTGTGCAGTTGCGTGGATCACGCTAGGATCAGTCGCCAGGGGGCTCCAGGTTGGAGCCCCTTTGCCATAGTGGTGATGCGGAATTTGTTTCGCCCGTGCATCCTGCCCGCTAAAATGGCGGCAACCCGCCAAGTATGAAAAACATCCCATGAGGTGCGTATGCTTTCCCTTCGTTTGTTCAGCGTGCTCGTGATTTGCGCCGCGGCGACCTGTGCTTCCGCGCAGGCGATGAGCGGCACCTACACCATTGCCAACGGCAACCCCGGAAGCGCCTACAGCTTCGGCGACCTGGGAGCAGCCTTCAACGCCCTTGAGATCAACGGTGTTTCGGGCCCCGTTGTCCTTGAACTGTACGACGCCGGGGGGCCATTCACGTCCAACGGCTCGTATCAGCTTGGCGGCAACATCGGCACGCTGGAGCCGGTGTCGGGTTTGAGCGCGACTAACACGCTGACGATCCGGGCCGCCGCGGGGAACTCGCCGGTGATTACCGGCTCGGGCGCCGGGAACCGCTATACGACCAGCGCCTTCGGAACCCTCAGCTTCGACCAGGTCAATTACGTAACGATCGAAGGGCTGGAGATCACGGGTGGCGGAACGTACGGCATCATGTGGCTTACGTGGAACGGGCCGCTGATCGAGACGGTCAACATTCGCAAGTGTCGGATTCATGGAATCACCGCCGGCGCCGCCATCGTGTTCTACTACCCGGCTTCCGGTGGCGGAGCAAACAACGTCACCATCGAAAACAACATGTGCTGGAACTGCTACGGCGACGGCGGCACGGCTTTGTTCAGCCGCGTCAAGGGCGTCATCGGCTCTGGCCGTGCCGGCACCAACTGGGTGGTGCGGCATAACACCGTCGTGCACACCTCCGGCGGCCCCGAAACCAGCGCGTTCTTTAACAGTGGGGCGGGTGCCATTGCCTGGGCTGACTTCAGCTACAACGTGACGTACTTCAGCCACGCGGCGGCGAATCCGTACTATCGCCTTGAGACCGCCACTGCGACGAACATACCTACCGTAGCAAACCGCAACGTCGTGTTCCTCAGCGGGTCAACGAACATGTGCAACAACACCACGTACGGCACGTGGTCACAGTGGCAGACAGCGGGTAAAGACACCAACGGCGTCAATACCGATCCGCTGCTCACAAGCATTACCGCACCGTATGACCTGCGGCTGCTGCCTGGCTCGCCCGCGATTGACCTGGCGGTTGGCTCACCGGTGACCTCAGACTTCTTCGGCAACCCGCGGCCATCCGGGCCTGCGGCTGATGCCGGCGCGCACGAGGCACCCTCGGGCCCGCCGCCGGATATGGGCGTCGAGTTGACAACCGCGCCCGGCCCAACCGCAGTGGCGGACGGCGGCAACGTGGCCATCGGGGACGTTGCGCAAGCGGGAAGCGCGTTTACGTTCACGATCAACAACACCGGCGCGGGCGACCTTTACCTGCTCTCTACCCCGCCGGTACAGATCACACTGGGGGCCAACTGCGCCGCGGGAACTGTCTTGCAGACCCAGCCCACAACACCGATTGGGCCTGCGGGCAGCGCCACATTCACCGTGTTCGTGCAGCCGGCTGGTTTGGGGGCACTGGATTTCACGCTGAACATCTCGAACACTGATCCGGGCAAGAACCCGTACAACTTTTCGGTCACGGGCAACGGCATCCCGAACAATGCTCCCGCCGTCGTGAATCTCGCTGCCGGGTCGGCATTCGGCGGCGCGATGGGCGGGCCGTTCACGCTGGCGGTTGACCCGGGTGCGACGCTGGCCAACGCGGCAATCGAACTTGCGGACCCGGATTCGGACACCATCGCAGTTACGTCGGTAACGCCGAACGGCACCGTGCCGCTGGGCATTTCGGCGCCGGTCCCGCCCGGCACGCCGATGCACCCCGTAGTGCTGACTTGGACCGGCACCATCGACCCCGCCAACCCGCCGCAGGCGTTTTCTTGGACGGTTACGTTTGCTGACACCGGCGACGGCACGCCCGTGAACTGCACGGTCACGATCAGCATCAACGATCTTGCGCCGGGCCACACAATCGCAAACGCGACAGGCGGTATCGGCACACCCAGCGTCCCTTACACGGCTGGGTTCACCCATGGCGATACGGGCGCGAACTCGGTGGACCTGGCCACCGTGACCGACCCGAACACGTCACAGCCGCTCAGCCTCGGAGCCATCACGCCGTGGGCGGGCAACCCCAGCGGCGGCAGCGGGTTCATGTTCAGCTTCGCCGCGTCGCTGCTGACGGTAGCGCCGGCTGGCACGTTGCAGACCGCGGACCTGGGGATCCACACGTTCGATGTGGTCGTCACCGACGGCGCCAACCCGATTACGATTGTGGCTGAACTTGAAGTTGTCGGCGTCCCGCCGACCTTCACCAGCGCACCGGTGACCACTGCCAAGCCGGGCGACCTGTACACCTACACCGCCGCGACGACCGGCATACCAGCACCCACGCTGAGCGCGGGGACGCTGCCGACGTGGCTGACGTTCAACCCGGCAACCGGTGAGCTGACGGGCACGCCGCCGAACACAGCCGCCAAGACCACGATCAGCGTTACGCTGACCGCCAGCAACGGCATCGCGCCCAACGCCACGCAGGCTTTCGACATCGTGGTGGACCGTGCACCGGGCGCCAAAACCAGCACCGGCGATTCTGGTGGGTGCGCCGCGGGGATGTCGGGCTTCGCATGGATGCTTGGATTGCCGCCGCTGCTGTTTGTGGCTGCGCGACGGCGGCGTGTGCGACAGCGTTCGCGCTAACCGGCTTCGTGGAGCAGGTTGAAATTCTGGTCGTAGACGGCGGCTATGGTTGTTGGGCCTTCGTTTCGGTACTGCTCTACTATGGCGGCGAGGATTCTTTCGGGGTCGCGGTCGCTTCGGTCTATGCTTTTGGGACGCTGGAACTCTACGAACCCGGCGCGCGCTGTGCCCATCATGCGTGTTACGCGGGATTTGCGACTGGCGTAGCTTTCGAGCATTTCGAGGCTCACCGTTGCCCTGAAAAAGGCTTCGATGGTGCTCACCGGTGCGCTCCAGTCGTGGATGCGCGTGACGGTTTCGATGACGTCGAGCATGCACAGGTCCGGGCCCGCACCGATGTCGGTGCCGAGCACCCATGGGATGTCCATCGCGCGCACCTTTTCCAGTTTCATGCGCCCGCTGCCTAGCGCCTCGTTGCTGGTGGGGCAGTGCACCACGATGCTCCCGCGCTTCTTGATCGTGCGCCAGTCAAAGTCGTCAAGCTGCACGCAGTGCGCAAGCAGTGTGCGCGGCGTCAGCAAGCCCGCCTGGTCGTAGACGTCCACATAGGATTTGGCGTTGGGGTATGCGCGCGCGACCGCGGCGCATTCGTCCTCGTTTTCGGCGAGGTGGGTCTGCACCCACAGCGTGTAATCAAACGCGAAGTCGCGCAGCTCCTTGAGTGACTTGGCGTCGGTCGAAAGCGCGAAGCGCGGCGTGACGGCAAGCCGCTCCTCAAGGTCGATCTGCAGCTCCTTTAGCATGGCGATGACTTCGCCTGTGGGGCGCACCAGCGACTTGGGCTCGCCGTGCGTCATCAGCGTGGGGCCGATCAGGCTGAAGTGAACGCCGGCGTCCACGGCTGCGCGCACGCTTTCGATGTGCGGGCTGCACCAGCACGCGCCGGCGAGTGTGCCTACGGAGTTCTGCTTGCGCGCGAACCCTTCGGCTGCGACGTGGGCGAACCCGGCGTCGCTGAAGCGCTCCTCTTCGGGCCAAGCGTCCTCGGCCAGCCACCCGAGCAGCGACTTGCCCTCCACGCCGGTGATGCGGTGCTGCACCCAGTGAAAGTGCCAGTCGCAGAAGGCGGGGGTGATGATGCCGTCCACGGCGATCGGGTCGTACTCGACGTGCGGCAGGCCCAGGTAGCCGGATTCAGGGCGGTGGAAGGGGTTATCGTAGGCGGTGTAAAGGATCGAGTTGCCCTCAACCCGAGCCTGGTTGGGGCTGATGGGCCAGACGCACTGGCCCTGGAGAACGCGACGTTTTACCGGTTCGTGTTGCAAGCGCTTTGCGCGGGTTTTGGGTTTTTGGGGACGGCCGTTGAGCCTCCTGAAGTACCCAAATCTCCTCCCTCGCATCCTCCAGTTTCTATCGGTCCACGATTTCGTCAGGCGCGGTACGCGCCGCTACAACGGTTAGCCCCCAGCGTAAGCTGGGGGTACCCGGATGCCTACCCACCAGAGGCGCGGAGCGCCGGCACACGTCACTCGCCGATGAACTCCGGGTCGCCTATGAAATCGTACTTCTCAAGCAAGCGCGCCAGTTCTTCCTTCAGGGTCACGTTGCGATGGTGATCTTCCTGGTTGCGGATGTACTCGTCCACCATGGCGATGTGGTTCTGGCTTATCGAGAATCCGCCGTAGCCGCGCTGCCA
>CAZNBU010000095.1:0-10273 GCA_964571035.1 uncultured Planctomycetaceae bacterium
CATGCCGCTTCCCGACGAGACGTAGCACTGGAAGGTTTCCAGGTCGTCGGCGTTCAGGTTCAGGTCGTAGGTCACGAAGTAGCGCCGCGTCTGGCCCGGCTGAAACGCCGGGTGCGCGGTCATGTCAAAGTCCACCACCCCGTTGTCCTGCGTGAAGACCTGCGAGTCCACGGGCGTATCTATGCCGGCATCGAAATCGCCGCTGTTGTCGGAATCCCACCACAACTCGATCGCCGCGACATCTGTGGATTCGTCGGCGGTGCCCAGGCCCGACACCGAGAGGTTGGATGGCTTGTCCGGCGGTCCCGCAGGATAAGACAGCGTGAACTCCTGACAGACGTTGCCGGTGGTGCCCAGGTATACCGTACTGGGATTGCTGGAGCTTGCGTCAACAACGGTGAACACGGGCGTGTCGATCACGATCCCGTTCATGACGGCTGACGGCACACCGTTCTTGCTGCCGCCGCTCACCACCACGTCTTCAACGGCGAAGTTGAATGTCTCGCCCGGCATGGCTGTAGCAGCCAGACGCACAACCACGAAGTAGACCAGGGTACTTGAGGCGGGAAGCAGTTGTTCCGCGGACAGGAATGTAAACCCGATCGTGCCGTCGTCGGCAGCGAACGTGTTGGAACTGGTAACCGCCACCGGATCGTCCAGCAGGTTGAACGTGTTGTCGCTGTTGCCGTCGCGGTAGATCGTGACTTCGGAGAACGCCGTGGAGTCATCGCCGGTGCCCGACGCCTTGAGCGTCAGGTCGGACACAGTCACGCTGCCCTGCGCGTTGGTGGACAGCTCGAAGCTACCGACCGAGAACCCTGTTGAACCCGGGCCTTCCTCGTTGGCAAACACCGTTTGCGGCGTGCCGGGCGTGGCGGTCACCGTAACGCCCGGCCCGGTCAGAAACACAAGCTGCACCTTCCAGTTGCCGGCGCCATTGCTCGATGCGCCGCTGGCAACCTGGTAGCTGTTGGTGCCCGTGTTGTAGGCGTACACCCGGCTGCGCGTGCCGACCGACGGGATGCCGAACCCCGCACCCGCCATGTTGTCGAACGAAAAGTCCAGCAGCAGCCCATCCGTGCCGTTGTAAGGCCAGTGGGTCGTCAGCGGAAAGCTGGCGTACGGCTCGGCTCCTACGGTGACGGGGGTGGGCGCAAAGTTGGCCGGGCCGATCACTTCGTCCAGCGTGCCGGTGTAGTTCTGAGCGAACGTAGCCGACAGGGCGGTCGGGTTCGACGTGGTGTGCGCAACCCGCAGCCGGAAGTTGTCGTAGGTCGTCACCGTGCCGTTGGCCATATAGACGCGTACCTCAATCAGTGTCGCGCCACCCGGGATGTTGATCTCGGATTGGCTGTAGGCTGTCTGATAGCGCCCGCTCATTCCCCACGTTGTGCCGGTAAGGTTGAATGGAATGACGTTTGAGCTTCCCGTTGTCCCCAGCACCACCACCGTATTCTGGGCGGGCAGCAGGGCCGCAGCGGCAAGCACGACACCCATCACCGTCATCAGACTGAGAATGCGCACCATGGCAGGCTCCTCGGCGTTCGGACAGTTATGGGCGCACGAGTGCCGCACGCTGAACCGTCTAAGAAATTGTCGTTTTGTGCTAACAGGCTAGTTTTGAAACCGTCCGCCGCCAACAAACTTTCCGGGCCCCGGCATAAAGAGAGGGGGGCGCAATGCGCCCCCTTTTTTGTGCAATTGCAAGGCTTTCAGGCGTACCGTCGGCGTGCGCTGGCGCCGCCGGCAAGCAATATCGCCAATGCAAGGGCCGCCCATCCGCGCGCTCGACCGCTGACGCAGCCCGAGCCGCCGTCCGCCGGCTTGGCTGAGCCCTTTACCGCGTAGGTAAACGTCTGGGTGAGCACTTCCGCCGGCAGGGTGCCGCTGGTGACCTCAATCGGCAGGTTCTTGCCCACCGCGCTGCGCGGCGGAACGATCAAACCGGTTACCTGCGTGCCGCCGCCGCTGATCACCGGCGTGCCGGCGCACACCACCCCGTCGATGCGGATGGTCAGTGGCGTCATGAACCCGGACCCGGTCATCGTGATCACCTCGCCGCCAGCCAGCACGTCGCTCGACGGCACAAACCCTGACACGAAGAAATCAATGATGCTCAAGGTAGAGGAAGTCGGCGGCGCGGCGGTGCTGACGGCTACGGTCTGGGCACCCGTCGCGTTGACACTGCCCGCACCGGTAATCCCGAAGGTGTAGGTATCGGGGGTGGCGGCTGCACCCGTGCCGGCGGTCGCGAGCACGTTGACCACGATCCAGACATCGACGCTGCCGCCGTTCGGAACCGTGAGCACCGGGGCGGGCGAGAGCACTACCGCCGCCGCGCCCGCAGCCTGTGCCAGCAGCGTGTCGGACGCGCTGTTGAACACCCCGTCGCCATCGTCCCGCCAAGCCTGCACACCCGTCGCGGCGTCAAAGTCGTTGATCCAGTCGCCCGTGCCGCCCGTGGTCAGCGTAAACGAGTTCACGTCCACGCTGTTGTTCGTGGCGCTGAACACAAAGCGCGCCATCGGAAGCTGGGCCGTGGTGCCCGCTTTCCGCAGCACATCCGCGGGCTTGGGGCCCGACGCCACCGCGAGCACCGCGAGGTCAATCATCAGCGCGTTGCTGTCGGCGGTCGGCACCGCGTTGATCTGACCCGGCAGCGCGCTCGTGGCGACCATGCCGTCCAGCCGGGCATTAAACGTCTGGCCCGTGGTGGCTGTGCCGTTGAGTCTGCCGACCAGCAGGAAGCGCCGCGTCGCGCCGGCACTAAGCGCCGGCGTTGTCAGGGTAAAGGTGACGTCGTTGGTCACGGCGTTGAACGAAGCAGCCGTCGGGGCGGCCAAAGGATCGGTCGCCGCGCCGTTCCAGGTGCCGTTGCCATTGTCCTGGTGGACCGAGACCTGCGAATAAGCCGCGGCGTGGTTGCCGGTACCCGACGCCACAAACGTCAGCGAGGTCAGCGTCCACGCGTGGTTCGGCGGCGCCTGGATCGTCACGTTCGCGAGCAGCAGGCCGTCTCCGGCCGTTCCGGTTTCGTTGTGGTTGACCGTCAGCGGCACCGTCGGGCCGACCAACGTCACTGTCAGCCGGTTGGCGTTGATCACCACACCCGCATTGCCGCTGGTGTTGGGCAATGGCAGGCCGTTCGTGCCGGTGCCCGCGAGCTGCCCGTTGGCGGTGTTGATGTAGCACTTGAACTCAGCGCCGTCCGGCGCGCTGTTGTTGAAGTCGTAGACGATCAGGTAATCCCGCGTCTCCGGCGCTACGAACTGCGGCTGGCCGCTGGTGTTGAAGGTGCACTGGCCGTTGTCGAGGTTGTACGTGCCGGTGGCGATCACCGAATCGCCGATGTCGAACAACCGATCTGCGTTCACGTCCCGCACAAGCCGGACACTGGTGATGTGGTTGACTTCATGGCCGTTGTTGCCCAGCCCGCGCACGTTGAAACTGGTGATGTTGTTGTTCGCGCCGTTCGGGTATGTGGCTGAGAAGGCGTGCAGCACGACGTCGGTGCTGCCGATGTAGACGATCTGCGGCGTGGTCGGCGAGTGATCTGTGAAGAAGAACGTCGGCGGCAGGATCAGCAGCCCCTGCATCGCCCCGCCCGGCGTGCCCGCTTTGAAAGTATTCGTGACCGTGATGTCAGTGACCGCAAACGAGAACGTGGAGTTGATCGCCGCGGTGCCCGCGAGCTTGACCACCAGGTAGTAGGTGCGCGAAGCCACCCCGGCAACCGAGAAGTTCTGCTCGGCGCCCGCGACGTTGAATGTCCTCGCGCCGTTATCTGACGGGAACGCCGCATAGGTGTCGATCAACACGTCCGCACCGGACTGGTACCCCGGCGTGGCGCCGTCTTCGCGGTAGATCGCAACTTCGGAGAAGTCGCTGGCGTCGTTGCCGGTGCCCGAAGGCGTAATCACGATGGCCGTCAGCACCGCGCTGCCCGCGCCGGTGCACGCCACCGAGAACTGCGCGACCTGCAACCCGTTGCCGCCCGGCCCCGCCTCGTTGGCAAAGACGCTCTGGACCGACCCCGTCTGCGCGGTCAACGTCAGCGTGGGCGCCTCAATCTGCACTCCCTCCATCACCGCGCTCGGCGTGCCGGATACCGTTCCGCCTGACGTGGTGAGGGCTGTGACCTGGAAGTCATACGTTCGTGTCGGCAGCGCCCCCGCTGCCAGCCTGATGACGACGAAATACGTTCGCGTTTCGCTGATCGCAAACCCCTGCTCGGCGGTGTTGATTGTGAACACAATGGTCCCGTCGTCGGATGGAAACGCCGTTGCCGCCGTCACCACCGAAACATCACTGGCGAACTCGTACGTGCCGTTCGCGTTGCCGTCGCGGAAGATCGTCACCTGCGTGAAGTCGGTTGCGTCGTTGCCCGTGCCGCTGGCTTTCAGGCTTAGCGTCAGCAGTGCAGGCGCGGGCGTCTGGTTGTTGCTGGCGATCGTGAACCGACCCGCCTCAATGCCGTTGCCGCCGGGGCCGGTCGCGCCAGCCGCGTGCAGGTCGCGCGTGCCAGTGGTTGCGGTGACATTCAGGCCCGGGCCGATCGACCCGTTCAGCTTCAGTACCGTCGCTGTCGCGGCAGCCCCGACTGTTGCCGTCGCGCCCGTCGCGGTAATGCAGGACGAGAATCCGGGTGCGCTGTTCACCGCGCAAAGAAACTGGACCACTACCGTATTGGGCAAGTACCCGGTGTGGCGAATCGTAACGACAATGTCAGTGTTGCCGACGTAATTGTACGGCGTCGTGAATGGCATGACGAAGTTGAAAGGCGCCGGGTTACCAGCCGGAAGCTCGTTGGCGAGGATCGTAAGCGGCCCGCTGCGCACCATCGTCACGTTGGCGCCCATGTTGGTTGCGAACGTCGTGCTCGCCAACTGGCCCGCCGCAAAAGATGCCGCGTCCGATTCGCTGAACTGCACGTCATACTGATTGAAGGTAACGTTTGCCGTCGGAAACGTGGTCGACGCGTTGTACAGCCGGAACTGCATCGAAGTGATCTGCCCGCCTGAGGCAAATGGCCCCAGCTGCGACCGGTGCAGGTAGATCTGACCAACCCGCTCGTTCGGATTGTCGCGAATCAGGGTGTTGAGCCCTATCCCCTGTGCCACGAACTCCGAGGCGTTCGGGACCACTACCGACACCTGCGCGAATGAACCCGACGCGAACAACACCAGCATCGCCAACAGCACGCTGCGCGTAACCGACATGACATCCTCCAGATTAGCTGATAGATAGCGCCCTAAACCGAACCCCACGTTGAACGGTTCCAGCGCGGCGCGCAGACTGCGCCGGTCGGCCGGCACGCACTGACTGCTGCGGCCGTGCGCCCTCGTCGACATCCCCGTGCAGCTTCCGCCGCACCCCACGTCTGCCGAACGCAACGGGCAAGATTGGTAGCGCCTAAAGTCTATCTCGAACCGGATAGCGGGCCAGCGGAATCCGCCCAAACGTAGCCGTTTCAGACGAAGCCGGCCCGCAAACGCGGGCCGGTTCTGTGGGTATCCTTCTTCTTATGTCAGGCCCTGCGGGTCCGCCTGCGGGCCACCGCCAGTACGGAAAGCAGTAGCAACACGCCCCACGCGGCCTCGCTGCCGGTGGCGCAACCGCCGCCGCCGCTGTCGCCGCCGCTTCCGCCCACGCTGCCGACCTTGCTGTAGCTGAAGGTCTGGGTGAGGGTCTGGGTGGGCAGCGTCCCGCTGTTTACCTGGATGGTCAGGTTCTGGCCGCCGCCCGGCGGCACGATCAGCCCCGTCACCTGCGTGCCGCCGGTGATGTTCGGGACGCCAGGGCACACCACGCCGTCGATCGTTACCGTGAACGGCGTCATGAACCCCTTGCCCGACATGCTGATCGCCTTGCCGCCCGCCGGCAGGTCGTTCGCCGGCGTAAAGCTGCTCACCTCGAACTCGATCGCGCCCACCGTCACGCCCGCGGGCGCAGGCGTGCCCAGAAGCACCGTGGTCGAAGCCGTCACGTCGCCCGCATTGGCGACCGACAGCGAGAACGTCTCCGGCGTCGCCACACGGCCGTTGCCCGCCGTGGCGGTCAGCTGCACCCGCACCCACAGGTCGGCTGTGCTGGTCACCGGCATGACCAATGGCGTGCCGAACGTGGCGGTCACCAGTGCGGCGCCGCCGCCCTGGTACAGCAGCGTGTCGGCGGCGTTGAACACGCCGTCACCGTCATCCTGGTAGACCTGCACGCCGGTGGCGGCGTCCACGTCGCTGGTCCAGTCGCCGGTGCCCGCCGTGGTCAGGTTGATACCGTTGATCGTAATGACGTCGTTGGTCGCCGTCAGGCGGAACGCCGCCACGGTGACCGTAGCCGATGTGCCCGCCCTGTGGGTCACGGGCGAGGGCTGCGTGGCAGCATTGGCCACAGTCAGCACCGAGGCGTCGATCATCAGCGCCGTGCTGTCCGCGGTGGGGATGCCCACCGTGCTGCCGTTGGCCGGCGGCGTGCCGACAATGCTTTCAAGCCGGGCATTGAACGTCTCGCCCGAGACGGCTGTGCCGTTCAGCTTGCCCAGCAGGAAGAAGCGGCGCGTGCTGCCGGGCGGGAACGCGGTGTTGGTCAGTGTGTAAGTGACCGCCCCCGCGGTGAACCCGCTGGCGGCAGGCGCCGACGGTGCAGCGGCTGCGCGGGTGGTCCAGGCCGTGCCCGCGGTCTCGAACAGGGCGAGTTCACTGAACGCGCTGTTGAACTGGCCGGTGCCTGCCGCGTTGAAGGTCAGGCTGGTGACGGTCCACGCCCCGCCGGGTGCGGCATTGAGCGTGACATCGCACAGGATCTCGCCTTCATCACTGGGGCCCTGCGAGTTGCTGTTCACGGTGGCTGCAGCCGTCGGCCCGTTCAGCGTGGCGATCAGCACGCCCGCGCTGACCTCCAGCCCCGCGGTGCCGTTGGAGTTGGGCGCCGGCAGGCCGCTGGCGATACCGCCCAGCGAGCCGGTGCCGATGTCCGAGATGTAGCACTTGAAGGTCTCGGCGTGGCTGGCGGTGGTGCCGAGGTTGTAGACCACAAAGAAGCGGCGTGTCTGGCCCGGCATGAAGTCCGGCAACGACGTCAGGTCGAACACGGCGTTGCCGTTGTCGGCGTTGAAGGTCTGGGTGTCGATCAGCGTGTCGTTGGCGGCAACAAAGCTGCCGTCGGTATCGGAGTCCCACCAAAGCTCGGTGTTCACCAAGTCCGCCAGCTCGTCGGCGGTGCCCAGCCCGGTCACCGTAAGCGAAGCCGGCTTGTCATCCGGCCCGTTGGGATACGCGATAGTGAACTCCTGGCAAACGCTGGCTGAGCCCAGCGGCGCCTGCTGCGGCGAGCCGGAACTCGCATCCGCCACGGCAAACACCGGCGTGTCGATCACGAACCCGGTCATCGTGCTGTTGGCCGGCACTGACTTGCTACCGGTTGCCACAGTGATGTCGCTGACGGTGAAATCGAAAGTCTCGCCGGGCAAGGCGACCCCGGCGAGTTTGACGACCACGAAGTACGTTCGCGTCGTACTCAGCGGGAACGCCTGCTCGGCTGTTGGAACGCTGAAGTTGATGGTGCCGTCGTTGGACGGAAAGACGCTGGGGCCGCCGATAACAATGTCAGCGGGGTCAAAGACTCCCGGGCTCGCGCCGGCTGGGTCATCTCGATAGAGGTAAAGTTCGCTGATGGCCGCCGCGTCGTCGCCCGTGCCGGAGGCCGCAATGTCAATGCCAGTCATGGTGCTGCCGGGCGACTGGCTGTTCGACGAGATGGCGAACGATCCGACTTCGACACCGTGTGCGCCCGCGCCCTGGGCGTTGGCGAACAACGACTCCGCCGTGCCGGCGTTCGCCGCCACGCCGAGGGACGGGCCTGTGATGTACCCGATATCCGGGATGCCATATGTCGGCGTTCCGCCGACGGTTACAGGATAGTCATTGGGGCTGGTCGGGCTGCCGACGTAGACGCCACCGGTGTTCTGGATCACGCCGGTCGTGACCCAGTTTGCAAGGCCGCTGAAGTAGTAGCCCGCGCCGCCGCCGCTCATGACGGCGATTCGGTACTGCCTGCCGTTAACTAGCTGCACCGTGGGTGAGATCGGCTGGAAGCGCCACGTAGCAGGCGTGCCAGCCGGAATTGCAGCCTGCGCAACAACCCCGGTCGTAGTGGTGTCGAACAGCGTGACTGTCGTTGCCGCGCCGCCGGGCGTAAGGCATCCAAGCTCGGTCACGGTGACGCTGGAGCTGTTGCACAGGAACTGCCAGCCAAGGTTGTAGGCCGTCGTACCGGAGCTGATGGAGCCAGCCGGCTGCTGACCCAGTGGGTAGGTCTGCGCGCCAAGCGTGGTGGCAATCATTGCAAGTGCAACCAACAAGCCAGACAATGCTATACGTGCGAGCATGGCATCTCCAAGGTCGGACTAGTAGTTCAATGCGAACCACAGATTGATTCAGGTTCGCGGAATTTACGCAGAAAACGCACCTCGATACAACAAAAATGACGCAAACACTCGCCAGGACGCCGGGTGCTTGAGTTGCGTATGGCGTAGACTATGCGTCTGTTCTTCGGGTTCGGCGGACTAAGGCGAATGCGGCGACCAGGCCTGCCAGCAAAGCCCAGAAGTTGCCTGTCCCGATTGCACACCCGCCGCCTCCGCTGTCCCCGCCGGAGTCGACATTGCTTACCTTGCTGTAACTGAAGGTCTGCGTCAGGGTTTGCGGCGGCAGCGTCCCGCTGTTCACGACTATAGTGAGGCCTTGTCCCCCGCCCGGAGGGACGAGCAACCCGGACAGTTGCGTGCCACCCGTAATGTTGGGCGTGCCGGGACATACCACCCCGTCGATCGTCACCGTGAGCGGCGACATGAAGCCCTTGCCGGACATGCTGACCGACTTGCCGCCGGCGGGCAGGTCGTTCTTTGGCGCAAAGCTGCTGACTTCGAACTCGATGGCGCCTATGGCGATGCTGGTCGGCGGCGGGGTCCCAAGCGTGGCGGGGATCGTGGCGTTGACGTCGGTGCCCGCGGCGACGGACAAAGTAAACGTCTCCGGCGTTGCGACACGACCCATTCCGGCGGTGGCGGTCAGATTGAGCCGGACCCATAGGGTGGCGGAACTGGTGACCGGCATGATTAGCGGCGTGGTGAAGGTTGTGGTCACCACGGCGGCGCCCGCGCCCTGGTAAAGCAGCGTGTCGGCTGCGTTGAACACTCCGTCGCCGTCATCCTGGTAGACCTGCAGTCCGGTTGTGCCGTCGACGTCACTCGTCCAGTCGCCGCTGCCGGCGGTTGTGAAGTTGATGCCGTTCACGGTGACCGTGTCGTTCACCGTAGTCAGCAGCAAAGCGGCAATCGTGTAGGTCGCGGCTGTGCCCGCCTTGTGGGTCGTTGGTGACGGCTGCGTCGCCGCGTTGGCGACCGTAAGGACGGCAACGTCAATCACGAGCGCGGTTGTGTCAGCGGTCGGGATGCCCACGGTGATGCCGTTGGCAGGCGGGGTAGTTGCGGCACTTTCAAGGCGCGCATTGAATGTCTGCCCGACTGTCGCTGTGCCGTTCATCTTGCCTACCAGAAAGAACCGACGAGAAGTGCCCGCTGTGAATGTCGTTTGTGTCGGCGAGAAGGTGACCGAGCCGGCTGAGTATCCTGCACTGGTTGGCGCCGCAAGCGAATCGACCGCGGCGCCGTCCCAGGTACCGCTGCTGTCATCTTCATACAGCGCGAGCTCACTGAACGCGCTGTTCTGCGCGCCGGTGCCGCTGCCGACGAATGTCAGTGACGCAACATTCCAATTGCCGACTGCGGTGGCGGACAATGTCAGGTCGCACAGAAGTTCGCCGTCGCCAATGGCGCCCTGCGTGTTGTTGTTAACCATCGTTGCGGCGAGGGGTCCGTTGATCGTGGCGATCAATGCGCTGGCGCTTACCTCCAGGCCGGGTGTTCCATTCGCACTCGGCGCTGGCAACCCGGTGGGAGTCCCGCCAAGCGCAGCCGAGCCGATATCCGTCACGTAGCATTTGAACGTCTCGAGGTTGGTGCCGCTTGTGTTCAGGTTGTAGACGACAAAGAACGTGTGTGTCTGTCCTTCCTGAAAATCGGACATCGTGCCGAGGCTGAACGCGACGGATCCGTTGTCCTGTGCGAAAGTCTGCGAGTCAATCAGCGTATCGCTGCCTGCCGCGAATGTCCCATTGGTGTCGCTGTCCCACCACAACTCCACGGCCGTCAGGTCCGCCACTTCGTCGGCTGTGCCGAGGCCGTTGATAGAGATGGACGCGGGTTTGTTGTCGG
>CAZNBU010000096.1:0-10222 GCA_964571035.1 uncultured Planctomycetaceae bacterium
AAGTAGGCATGGGCGTAAAGCCCGTGCCGGATCGGCCTGAGGCCGATCCGTACTCCATGGCCGGGACGGCCATGCTACGATGCGATCAGCGCGCCCGTAGCTCAGGGGATAGAGCATCCGCCTTCTAAGCGGACGGTCGAAGGTTCGATTCCTTCCGGGCGCGCCACATTTCCGCTCACCATTCGAGCGGGTTGCCCGTCAGGCCGTCTATGCTGACGACCCTTGCTGCACTTCGGTTCTTGCTTACGAAATGCAGGTTCCATACCGGCAGGAACACCGGCTGAATCCTTTTGGGCGTGGCTTGGAAGCGGCGTTTGAAGCTGGCTTTGATGGCTTCGTCCGACTGGCGCGTGCGCAGGTCGGCTTCCCGGATCGGCAGCTTTGCCGGCTCGGTCTCCTCGAAGGTTGCCAGCCCGTCGAAGTCGTGGATGCGTGACGCGTACTCGCTCGGCTTTTCGTCGAGCGTGATGCCGCGCTCGGCGTCGTACTGCACGATCTTGAGGCTTACCGGGTGCAGGTAGATGAAGTCCACCAGCTCGTCGTGCGTGGGGCCGAAGATGCGCTTGAGGAACATGCGCGTCACCTTCTCGGTGAACCCGACCTGGATCACGGCGCGGTACTCGACACTGCTCTTGTCGAGCTCCTCGTCTTCGCCGATCAGCCCGAACAGCGCGCTGCGCCCGCGCAGGTCGCGCGCGCGACGCTCGACATCGTTGAGCGATACACGAGCGAGCAGTGCGCTCACCTTGCGGTCCAGCCCCAGGTCCGGCCGCAGCCCTGACGCCAGCGACCAGTAGCGCACGACGCGCCCGTCCTTCCACGAGCGCGCGAGTCCACCGGCTTCAAGCTTGCGCAGGCGCGAGCGCGCGGCGCCTTCTTTCAGTTTCAGCTTCTTTGCGAACTCCGCAGCCGACATTGAAGCGCCACGCGCGAGAACCTTGTCGAGCTTGTCCATCTCGGGGTCGGTTGTCGGTTCGCGGTCGGTCACGTCCAGCCCGGCATCTTCGTCGTCTTCTTCATCTTCCTCGTCGTACGTGTGTTCAACCGGCTCAAAGTCGGCTGGCGGCGGCTCGGCGGCGTCAATGATGACCTCGCTGTCATCTGCCATCTCGCTGGCCTTGAGTTCAGCCTCCAGCGCGTCGAAGCGGTCTCGGCAGCGCTCGTCCACCACCTGCTCGATCCGCTCGTCGTCGAGCGTTTCGTGCGGCGTCAGCAGCCAGCGGGTTTGCAGCCGCCGCGTGGAATCAAAGTTGTCCGGGCTGATCAGGATGAACTGGCCGGGCTTTAGCGCCGGCAGCTCGGACATGATCTGGTCGACGTTCACCGGGTCCAGAGACTTCACGGTTGGCTGAACTTTCGCCATGTCCTGTCGCGTCGTCATACGGCCCAGCGCCCAGGTGCCGAACTGCGCCATCGCCTTGTAATCCACGTCGGCTGGATTCTGCGTCGCCATCAGGCATGACACTCCGTACTTGCGCGCCTGCTTGAACATCAGGCTTAGGGCCGGCTTGCAGGCGGGCTTGCGCACGGGCGGGATAAACGGGGCGACCTCGTCGATGTAAAACAGCGCCTGCGGGTCGCTGCTTGGGTTGCGCAGCATCCACGCGTAAAGCCGCTCAGTCAGCGCCGCGACAAAGAACTCCTTGTCCTCCTGCGAATTCAGCGTGTTAAGATAGATCACCGAAAGGCGCGTCTTGCCGGGCACGGCAGCGGCGTGTGTGCCGCGGCCCAGCAGCAGATCAATGTTGAGCGACAGCCCCTCATGGAACAGCAGGCGGCGCGCGCCAACATCAAGGCGGGCGAGCTTCTGGCACGCCTGGTCGAGCTTGCGCGCGTCAACGTAGCGCGTGAACTCTTCCTTGCCGGCGTCGTCCAGAGTCACCAGCCAGCGGGTGAAATCATCCAGCGTGCGCGGGAAGTGCCCGCGTTTGTTGAGCCCCGTCAGCGCCTTGTCGAACACCGCGGTCAAGCCGGCGCCGTCGTCGCTGTCGAGGTCGTAGCCGAGCAGCGACACAATCATCGTCGCCATGCCGGTGATGGCGTAGACGCGCTCGCCGCTGGGAAGGTCGCCGACATCGCCGGAGACGGGGTCAGCCGAAAGCGCGACGCCCTTGCGCGAGGCAGGCGTGAAGATCACGGGGTCCAACCGTTGCTGCAACTCCAGCGCCGTCGCGGGGTCGATGCCCTTCTCGCGCAGAAACTCGGCGTCATCCAGCCGCAGCGCGAGGCTGCACAGGTCGCCCTGCGGGTCGATGCAGATGGCGGGCACGCCGGCGCGCAGGATTTCTTCGGTGACGGCTTTGCAGAAGACGGTCTTGCCCGAGCCGCTGCTGCCAAGCGCCATGGCGTGGCGCAGCAGCGTCGTGGAGTCGAGGGTGATGGGCCCGCCGGAGGAGGCGCGGTCAAACCCGATATGAAGCTCCGCCATGGTGTCTCCTGTCGCCCCGCATGAAACGGGACCGACAACTTTGTCGGTCCCGCCGGGAAGGTCAAGCATCAGGCCCGTGCATCATGGAGCCTGCTGCTGTTTGCGAATCTGGTCTTCCTTGTACTCCTGCATGTTGTGCTGGTACAGCTTGGTGTCGAACAGGATGTAGCCGACCATCCACGCCACCAGCGCCAGCGAGCCGATCAGGATGTAGAAGTTGAAGCGCTTGTCGTAGCGCAGGTGCATGAACCACAGCGCCACGATGCTCGCCTTGACCGAAGCGATGCCGAGCGCGCCCACGATGTTCATGCGGCCCAGGTCAACCTGCGCAACCGCGACCGTAATGACGGTAAGGAACAGCAAGGTCACCAGCACCTTCACCAGTGTCTGCCAGGGCGCAACGTGGCCAATGGTACCGGGCAGGCCCTCGTGGTGGCCGTGATCGTCGTGTTCAGTGTGTGTTGCTTCGCTCATTCGCTCTTGCCCTCAAGAGGGTCAGGCACCTTTTTGCTCCGCTTCGCTCCACAAAAGGAGCCGGACCCTTACCCGATCAGGTACAGCAGCGGGAACAGGAAGATCCAGATGATGTCCACGATGTGCCAGTACAGTGCCACGTTGTCCACCGCGCCGTAGTGCCGACGGTTGAAGTCGCCCTTCAGCGTGCGGATGATCAGCCACACGTAGAGGCCCATGCCCACCAGCACGTGCAACCCGTGCAGGCCTGTCATGCAGAAGTAGATGGCAAAGAACGTACCGATCCCCATCTGCTTCAGCGCCTCGCCCGTCATCTCCGGGTAGCGCTCGAGCAGCCCGGCAGGCAGGTCTTCCGTTGCCACGTTGTAGTGCGCGCCCCACGTGGCACCGATGTGGATCTTGTGGGTGTATTCAAAGTACTTGACCACCATGAACGCCCCGGCGCACAGGAACGTGATGATCAGGGTGATCAGCAATACGCGCCGCTGTTCCAGCATCGCCGCGCGCACCGACCACGCCGCAGTCAGCGAGCTGGTAAGAAGCACCACGGTGTTGATGCCGCCCAGCTTCCAGTCAAGGAAGTAGTGCGCGTAGTGGAACATCTCCTGGTGATTGCCGCGGTAGACGGCGTATGCCGTGAACAAACCGCAGAAGAACAGCACTTCCTGGCCCAGGAACAGCCACATGCCCAGCTTGCCCGAGTGGAACTGCTGGTGCAGGTTGTCGAAGTGCATCGCAAGCTCTTTCGGGCGTTCCGGAAGGGCTTGCTCCTTGTGGTCGTGGTCTGCCAGGCCGGTGCTCATCAATGGACCTTCGCCAGGGTCTTGCCGGTCTCGATGACTTCGGGCTTGAGCTTCCAGCCCTTCTCCTCGGACTCGTACTCCCAGTTTTCGTAGTCATAAGCGCCGGTGACGATCGGCGTCTTGGTGAAGTTGTGGAAGTCCGGCGGTGAATCCGCCTGCCATTCAAGGCTTGACGCACCCCACGGGTTGGCGGGCGCGCGGCGGCCCTTGAACAGCGAGTACACCAGGTAGACCACCTGCAACCCGATCGCTGCGCCAAGGATGTACGCGCCGATCGTGCTGGACTGGTGGAAGACGGTGAACTCGTCAATGTAGTTGGCATAGCGGCGCGGCATGCCGCGCGTGCCGGCTACGAACTGCGGCATGAACGCGAGGTTGAACCCGATGAACACGCCGATCGCGCCGATGCGGGCCAGCGTCTCGTTGTACATGCGGCCGGTCATCTTCGGCCACCAGTAGTGCACGCCACCCAGGAATGCGTTGACCGTGCTGCCCACCATGACCATGTGGAAGTGCGCGATCACGAAATACGTGTCGTGCAGGTGCACGTTGTTCGACACACTGGCCAGGAAGATGCCCGTCAATCCACCGATGCCGAACAGGTAGATGAAGTTCAGCCCGTAAATCATGGGCGTCTTCATGTCGATGCTGCCCTTGTACATCGTCGCTACCCAGTTGAAGACCTTGATGGCGCTGGGGATGGCAACCAGGTACGTCAGGAAGCTGAAGATGATGCCCGCCGTCGGCGACTGGCCCGACACGAACATGTGGTGGCCCCACACAATGAACCCGATGGCGGCAATGGCGATGCTGGACCACGCAATCGCCTTGTACCCGAAGACGTGCTTGCGGCTGAACGTGCCGATCAGCTCCGACTGCACGCCCATCGCCGGCAGGATCATGATGTACACAGCCGGGTGCGAATAGAACCAGAAGAAGTGCTGGTACATCACCGGGTCGCCGCCGTATTCGGGCAGGAAGATCCCGACGTGGAAGAAGTGCTCGATCAGCGACAGGCCGAGGGTGATGCCGATGATCGGCGTCGCGAGCACCTGGATCAGCGAAGTCGCGTACAGCGCCCACAGGAACAGCGGCATGTCGTACATGCCCATGCCCTTGGGGCGCAGCTTGTGCATCGTGACGATGAAGTTCAGGCCCGTGAGGATTGAGCTGAACCCGAGGATGAACACCGCCATGTAGGCAAAGATCAGGCTCATCCACAGGTGCTGGCCCTCACTGCCGCCGCCGATGGAGTACGGCGGGTACAGCGTCCAACCGGTATCCAGCCCGCCGAACACCAGCACCGCGACGAAGCAGACAAGGCCCATCACGTACAGGTACCAGCTCAGCAGGTTGACGCGCGGCAGCGCGAGGTCTTTCGCGCCAAGCTGCATCGGCAGGATGAAGTTGCCCAGCGCGGCCGGGATGCCGGGGATGATGAACAGGAACACCATCACCGCGCCGTGCAGCGTGAACATCTTGTTGTAGAACTGCTCCATCGTGCCGCCGAGAATCTCGGTCCCGTCGGCGGCTGGCGCGCCGCTGTACAGCACGGTACGCAAAGCCAGCGCGAACACGCCGCCCAGCAGCAGCGAGAAGCTCACGCCGCCGAGGTACATCATGGCGATGCGCTTGTGGTCAAGCGTGATCAGCCAGGACAAGAAGCCCTTGGAATGATTCAGGTAGTGCTTCTGCGGCGCCTCGGGCTGCGCGCCAGGTTTTTCGACTACGCCACCGGCCATCGCTTATTCCCCACCTTCGTCGCTCAAGGACTTGAACAGCGCCGCAAGCCCTTCGAAATACGCATCGTTTCGCTCAGCAAAGTCGAAGGGCGTCATGCCGTTTACCGCGAACCCTTCAACGGTCTTGGCCTGCGGCTGCAGGACTGACTCGCGCAGGTACTCCATGTCGAACTTCGCCGTGGTGCCGTCCGCAAGCGGCCTGTTCGTGCCCCAGACGCCCGCCCAGCTTGGGCCGATGACGACCTTGTCCGGCTGCAGGCTGTGGCAGGTGGCGCAGTTGCCCTCGTAGATCGCCTTGCCGCGCTCGACCAGATCCGAGATCTTGGTGTAGTCACCGTCGGCGTCGATACCGGCCTTCCACTGCTCTTCGTTCTCGTACACGTAAACGCGCGCCACCATGTTGGAGTGGTTGTCGCCGCAGTACTCGGTGCAGAACAGATGGAAGCCACCCCTGTCGTCTTCTGTGGGCAGAGTGCTGAGCTGCGTCGGTCGAAACCACACGCGGTTGAAGCGCCCCGGTACGCAGTCCTGCTTGATGCGGAACGCCGGGATGAACATGCTGTGGATCCCGTCGTTGTCCGGCGCCGTCATGATCGCCTGGTACGCCCGGTCCTTGATCAGGTGCATGTTCGGCGTTTTGTAGAGCCGGCCGTCGATCGTGTACTCGAATGACCACTTCCACTTCTGCGCCGTCACCGGGATCTCGGTTACGTCTTCATCCGGCGGCGTGATCATCTCGAGGTACCAGTAGGTGCTGACGCCGAACACGACCATCAGCAGGATCAGCGGCACGATCGACCACGTCACCTCAAGCCGCATGTTGTGGGTTGAAGTGATCTCTTCCTTGTGGCCCGGGCGCTTGCGGTACTTGATCATGAAGTACAGCGTCGCGCCGCAGATCGCGACAAAGAAGATGATGCACAGCCAAAGGATCAGGTCGTAAACGAAGTCATGCCCCGCAGCCACGCTGGAGCTTTGCGGCGGGAACCAGAACGATCCCGCACGCCCCAACGGCAGAGCATGTAAGCCAAGAGCCATCATCAGGTCGCTTCCGCCTTCAGTTTGTGTTGCCTGGACTTCCGGAACTCGTACACCCACCAGTACCCGACAAACGACACCACGAAGATGACGATCCCGATGCCGCCAATGCGCATATACCAGAAAGCGCGGCTCATGTTATCGGTGTATTCGAATGTGAAGCAATTCAAACCGAAACCGGTCTCGTCTTCGCTGATCTGCCCGAGCTTGCCCTCTGCCGACTCGGCAAGCCGCGCCTGGATGTCCCGCGGGTCATAGTTCAGGTTCCGCAGGTAGTGCGAGATCACGCCCTCGCCGGTGACCACGAACGCTGCCGCCTTGTGGCGGTACTCGCCGGTATCCGGGTCAAAGCGGTAGCTGTACCCCAGCGCCTCCGCCAAGGTGCGTACGTGCGACTCATCGGGCCACACGAGAAAGTGCCAGCCCTTGTCGGCGTCGGCTTTGCCTACGGCGCCCAGGTAGCGGTTCTTGGCGGTCTTGGCGCGCTCGAACGTCTCTTCGGGGTCGATGCTGACCGTCAGCGCCACGAACTCGTCGCCGGGAACCCACTCCATCGGCTTGAACGCCTTGGCCAGCTCATCGAGCTGCAGGCTGCAGAGGCGCGGGCAGCGGGCGTAGTTGAGTGTGATCAGCACCGGCCGCCCCGGCTTGAAGTACTGGGCGAGGGTGACGTTACGGCCTTCGTTGTCGACGAATTCGAGCTCAAGCGGGATCTTCTCGCCGATGCGCTCCGTGACCTCAACTCCGCGCAGCTCGTACTGCAACTGGCGGTTGGTCTGGGCCGGCAGCAACGGCGATACAAGCGCAAGCACCGCCGCGCTGAGGATCAGCCTGCTCCCCCCAAAACCCATGTTTCAGTCACTCCAAACCAACGCTCGCGGAGCGATTGCCGCTCCGCTTGAGGGCCTTCCTTTAGCATGTTTGGGGGGTTGTTTACAGAGGGTTTTCAGGGGCCCAAAGCACGTGAGACGGGGGTCGCAAGCGGCACGATTTGGATTGCCACGAAGCCACCCGTGGCCGCCAATCCAAAATCCAAAATCTACAATCCGAAATCCCGCAGGGCCCGCCCGTTCGTTGGAAACCCCGCCGTGGTTGGTATTCTCGCCGCCGTGAGCGCGATCAACGCCCAACCGAACTCCTGGCAGCGGGTCGCGTACCGCCTGGCGCAGGCGTGTACGCTGCTTGTGCTGTTCATGATCGCCGTTGGCGCGATGGTAACCACCATCCGTGCGGGCGACACCAACCCCGGGTGGTCGCTGCGCTTCTGGGAGTGGATTGCGACCTGGTGGAAAAGCGAAGGCGGCCGCGCATACGAGGACGGCCACCGCGTCATCGGCACCCTGGTGGGGTTTGTCGGCATTGCACTCGCAATCGCCGTCTGGAAGGGCGAGAAGGGCCCGCGCCGCTGGGTTGGCGTGCTGGCGCTGGCGTTGATCACCCTGCAAGGAGTGCTTGGCGGGCTGCGGGTGCTGGTGGTCAGCGACGCCGAGGTGCGCGACACCGTGCTTTCCATGACCGGCGGCGGGTACGACGTTGAGCTGCGCCGCGCAATCAAGGCCATGATCCACGGCGTCGCGGCGCAGGTGATTTTCGCGTCGCTGGCGTGTATCGCCGTGGTCACTTCGCCACGCTGGCTGGCGGCATGGAGCGTGCAGCGCACGCCCGTCGTGCCGGGCACCCGGCGCCTAACCCTCATTGCAGCCGCACTGGTGACGGTGCAACTCGCGCTGGGAACAATCGTGCGCCAGACCGGCGAGCACGTACTGCTCCACGTCGCGGGCGCATGCACCGTTACGCTGGTGATGCTGTGGCTGCTGCTGCGGGTGTTCCGGCATCACGGCCAGTTCGCGCCGCTGCGGCGCGTGGGCGGATGGATCGGCGTACTGCTGGTGACGCAGGTTTTCCTCGGCATCACGCCGTGGATGCTGACCGGGGGCGAGCTGGTATCGACTGAGCCCGGCAGCCCCGTCGCACTCATGCGCACGGCGCACGTGACCGTCGGCGCGTTGATCCTGGCTCTGACCGCGATCCTGGCCCTGTGGGTGCATCGCGTCGCCAAGCCGGAGGGCGACGAGCGGCCTGCATACCCGCTGTCGCGCCGCCTCAAGGACTACTACCTGCTGACCAAGGCCCGGCTATCGGCACTGGTGATGGTAACGGTGGCTGCGGGGTATCTGCTGGCGGTGAAGGGCGAGCCGGACTGGATCGGCATGGGCGTTTCAATGGTCGGCGTCGCGCTGGTGGCCGGCGGCGTTGCGGCGCTGAACCAGTATCTGGAGCGCGACCGCGACGCCCTGATGAACCGCACCCGCAACCGGCCACTGCCTTCGGGTCGCATGGCGCCCGCCGAGGCGCTGGCGTTCGGGTTGATTGCCGTGGGCGGCGGGACCGCGATGTTGTTGCTGCTGGTGAACGCACTGGCTGCTGCGATCACGCTGCTAACCGCGGGGATCTACCTTTTCATCTATACGCCGCTGAAGACGCGCACAACGCTCAACACGCTGGTTGGCGCGGTACCCGGCGCTCTGCCGCCGGTCGCGGGGTGGGCAGCCGCCACGGGCGAAGTGGGGCTGCACGCGTTTGTGCTGTTCGCGATCCTGTATGTCTGGCAGTTGCCGCACTTCTGGTCGATCGCGCGCATCTACCGCGACGACTACGAGCAGGGCGGCATGAAGATGCTCAGCGTAGTGGACCGCGACGGCGGGTTTCTCGCGCACCAGATCGCGGTGTGGTGCATCGCGCTGACAGCCGTCAGCATGCTGCCGGTTTTGGTCGGCATGGCAGGAACAGTGTACGCGGGCGGTGCGATCGTGTTGGGGCTGGGGTTCCTGTGCGCCGGGGCCATCAACGCGATGCGGCGCACGCGCAAGACCACACGCGGGGTGTTCTTCGCTTCGCTGATTTACCTGCCGCTGCTGCTGGGTGTCCTGATCGTGGACGTCACCGCGCTGAGTTAGGCTGCAAGACGATCTCTTGTAAAGTCCACCCTACAGGCACTGCGGGCAGAGGCCCCACACCGTGACGCTGACTTCGCTGGCTTGCCACCCCTTTGGGGCAGAGGGTTGGCCGGGCATGGCGCCAACGTCTACGCATTCCACTTTGCCGCAGTTGGTGCAGCTGATGTGCGCGTGGGCGTGTTCCTTGTGCACGAGCTCGTACATCTCGCGGCGGCCTACACCGCGCACCTGTTGCAGGACGCCCGTGTCGCGCAGGGTTTGCAGGTTGCGGTAGATCGTGGCTGGGTCGCCGCCGTTGCTGCCGCACAGGCGTACGGCGTCTTCCATGCTTACCGGCTCAACGTGCCGAAGCAGAGTTGAAATCAGCGCGACCCGCCCCGCGGTCACGCGCAGCTTTGCCTGCTTCAGGAGTTGCCGGGCGCGGTCTTCCGCCATCGCCGTATCCTACCCGACGCCCAACGCGCCTGCTACCGCAGGTTGCCGAGCCTGCCGCCATAGCGCTTGGGCTTGGCCGCGCGCTTCAGCGCCGCGGCGCTCATCGGCGCCACGCACTTGGGGTCGTCGTTGCGCATGCGCGCCGCCCGGTTCGTCACCCGGTACTCGGTAAACCAGTCATCGGGCGCCTGCGTCAGCATGCCGTCAACCGCATCAGCCGGCGTAGCCGGGTCAAGCCAGGCGGCGTAGTCGCGCGGCGCAAGAAAGACCCCCATGCGGTGATGCAGCGGCTTCACAAAATTGTTCGGCTCGCAGGTCAGGACCACAAACGTGGTCTGCGCGCCG
>CAZNBU010000097.1:0-7074 GCA_964571035.1 uncultured Planctomycetaceae bacterium
CGCCGCCGTACCGCGGGTCGGACGAGCACAACAAGCGCGTCGAAGACAACCGCCAGCGCTTCAGCAACATGCCGTACTACGAAGGCACCGTGGACTTCTGGATCAAGTGGGACTTCCCCGCGCAGGGTAGCGAGAAAGTCCGTACCGTCGCCTCCATGGGCGAGATCGACCCGGCCAGCCACAACTTCGCCGGCCTGTTCGGCGCCACCGCCTTCGGCCGTATGCGCAGCGCCGATGTGTCCGGGTATGATGACTACGACACCATGAGCTATCGCACCGAGCCGCGCTTCAACAGCGCAGCTTCAGACCAGCGCGACTTCAACGCCGATTTCGAAGGCGTGCAGTTCTTTGTTTACAAGGAACCGGGTGGGTGGCTGCGCTTTACCCGCCTGTACTTCAGCGAAGCCTTCGGGCAGCAGGTGAACACCGGGTCCACCACCAGCGGCGCCACCAACATCACGACGTTCGGCCGCGCCATGCGCCGCATTGTGGACCCTGATCCGGCCCGCAATCCCACCATCAACGGCGTGATCGCCAACGACAGCCCGTTCACGGCCACCAACGACATCTGCAACGATATCGGGTTCGCCAACGACAACATGGGGTTCCTGTACGCCCGTACCGACGGGTGGGTGGACCTGAATGCCGCCAGCTTCACCAACGACCGCAACACAAAGTTTGTCCTGCGACCGCACGACTGGCACCGCCTGACCCTCAGCTACAACAGCAACACCAACCAGCCGTACCGTCTGTGGATCGACGGCCGCCGCGTGCAGGATGTCGTGTTCATCGACGACCCGTTCCCATCGGGTGACCTCGGGTTCCGCAACGACGGCCACCACGTGGACGGCTCCGGTACTCCCGACCAGCCGATCCCGCAGGAAGACCCGTCGCAGCCGACGTACAACATCTACCGCACCACCACCAAGCTGCTGGAAATCAACCCGGAAGACCGACTGACGGTGGGGTGCGTGTTCCGGCGCCAGTTGGATACCACCGCATACGATTCGTACTACAACTCACTGGATGACGAGTCGGGCGCCGACCCGTTTGTCGGGTCGACCGTCAAGCCGCCCCGTCCGGTGTTCAAGTTCGACTCGAACTTTGTGGCGACCGCCAACGCGACCATCGACGACTTCCGTATCTCGCAGCACGTTCTGGACGGTACGCAGCAGGACGTTACCGGTGTCGTCGCGCAGATCGGCAGCCGCTACATGCACAAGAACGACCCCAACGCCAACCGCTGCTACTACGAAAACGGGTTCTTCCCGCGCGCCGACGACCAGCAGTTGCTGGGGCAGCCGGTGCGGCTTGGCACGATCAGCTGGACCGAGCTGCGCCCGGACTGGGACCCGTATATCGCGCGCGGCCTCGATCTGCCGACTTCGGCGCGCTTGTCGATGGAGTGGGCGGTGTTCGAGAACTACCGCGAGCTCAAGCCCGACGGCGGCGAAAACGATCTGGCTGGCAGGACCTACCGCGGCCGCACGCTGGATATGACCGGCACCGACCGGATTTCGGACTCGTACTGGGCCAGGGGCGGCATGTCGCTGCGCGGCGCCGTGCTGCCATCAGGCCAGGAGTGGGGCGCGTTTGTGTACCGCGCGCACTTTCAGCCGGCAAACTCGGCGACGGTCAACAACGTCACGCCGTACCTGCTGGACGTGACCGTGACCGCGCTGACCCCGCCGCGCAAGCTGTGGTTCATGATTGAATACTAAAAACCCGGGTGGCACCCCGGCGTCAGGCGTAGAAACAGAAGGGCACAGGAGGACGGACATGAAACTGCTTTGCATTGCGGCGCTCGCGCTGCTGGCCCCGTGCGCGCTGGTGGCGCAGAACCCGGATACCGCGGCATCGGGCTATCCCGAGCATCGCATCCGCGAGGTCAAGGATTCCTCGAAGTACTACCCTGAGCCGTACTACCCGCAGAACCGGCTGATCCTGCGCAACGTAAACCTGGCCGCCGCCGGCACCGGGATGCAGATCAGTGGCACGCTGATTTCCGACTTCGACGCCGACCGGCTGCCTCCCGGCGAAAGCACCATCCAGCCGGGGCAGCAGAACGTAACGGTTGAGATTGAGCTGGTGCAGTTCACCACCAACCTGCGCCGCAGAAGCGGCGCGGTTGTGGACCCTGAGCTTGCGGTCAACGACAAGGCCCACATGACGCCGGTGCCCGGCCAGGCCGCCACCGTGCGCGTCACGGGCAGCATGATGGCCAAGTTCGGTGAGCTGGGCATGCAGGAGTTCCAGCTTCCGATGATGGACAAGCCGCTGGCGCCCGGCGTGTACGCGGTGGTCGCGCGTGTTCACTTTCGCTCACAGCCGGCCAGCATCCAGTCCGCGCTGATGTGGTGCTCGGACTGGTACGGCCAGTACTTCTGGGGCAGCGGCGCCGACCGCATCATCGGCGACAACGACAAAGACGGCGACGGCAAGCTGAGCCGCGACGAAGCGCCCGCCAATATCAAGGCCGCGTGGGAGAAGTACGACGAGAACAAGGACGGGTTTGTGTCGCACTCTGAGATCGAGGCGGCTGATCCCAAGAGCCGCGACCCGATCTTCCAGGTCGCGATGGACGACCCGGAGCAGCACAAGTTCTACTACGGCGAGATCATGAACTTCATCGGCAAAGCCGAAAGCACGTGCATGATCTACGTCGGCAACACGCTGAACCGCGGGCGTGTAGAGCTTACGGCGCCGGGGACCCGCAACCCGAACTACATGCTGTGGACCCCGCACCACGTGACGGCACGCGAAATCGAAGCGTGGGTGTACGAGAACGAGAACGCCAAGACGATCGTCCAGCAGGAGGTCGACCTGCTGAAGACCGCCGACCTCGGCAAGGTGTCCGACGAGCGCAAGAAGGCGCACGAAGAGAGAATCAAGGCCAAGGAGGAGTCCTTCGACAGGGACGTCGCCGACATCAAGAAGCGCACGTCGGACCTGATTGCCAGGCACGGCGGCAGGCCCTCCAAAGCCGAATCCGACATGGTTCGTGCCGCGCTCGCGGCTAAGCCGGTGCTGCTGGAGCAGATCTGCGTGTTCGAGCAGGAGCTGACCTACCAGTACTGGATTCTGACCACGGGCTACCTCACGTACTACGGGCACCGGATCAATCACCCGGGGTACCAGGTGTGGGAAGCGGTCTCGACGGACGACATGGAGGCCGCCGAGCTGAAGCGCAAGGAAGACGCGCTAAAGTTCGGCGATGCCGCGGCCAAGAAGGCCCGCGTCGATGCGCGTGACGAGGCATGGAAGCTGATCCCGCCCGAGATTCGCAAGGTGGCATTCGCCTACAATGACGAGAAGCTTTTTGACGCGAACTGGGACCCGGAGAAATTCTGCCGTAAGGACGGCAAGGACGTGATTCTCGACCCGTCAAAGTGGGCGGCGTACCGGTTGAAGTTCATCCGCGAGTTTCTGAACGAAACCACACCGATCTTCGACAAGATCACAACCACCACCAGCTACGCCAACCAGGTGTGGCCGCAGGCGCTGGCACAGGCGGAACTTGCGCGCAACTCCGTCATCACGCTCGCCTACGCGTGGGAGTACTACACCCGCACAGCCAAGAACGGCATGGGCCAGGAAACGTCGATGGTGGTGGACGGGTGGAAGCTGGAAGCGGAGCAGTACCCAATGCTGAAGCTCGAGCGCTACTACCTGCGCGCACAGGGCACACCCAACTCAGTGTTGAACACCATGAACAGCTACATAGCCCAGGTAAAAGACGCCGTAGGCGTGCCGGAGCTGGAGCAGGTCTACCGCGAAGCACTGAAAAACAAGTAACAACAAAGGGCCGGGTAACCGGCCCTTTTGATTGCGACAACCCCTCTCATCGGCGAAAGAGGAGGCGCCCGTGAGAACCAAGGGTCTGATTGCCGCGCTTGCGGTCAGCGTGTGTGTTGCGGCTGTGGGTGTCGTAGCGTACGTGCTGCGGGATCAGCCGCGTGCGGCAGTTTCCGTTCCGCGCGTCGCCGACGAGCCACTGTCGCCACAGGTTCAACCTGACTCACCAGCCTTGCGGCGCCAGGCGCCCCAGACGGCGGACCGCCGGCTGATCCGGGTGCAGGACGCGCCCGACTTCCCGGCAACTCGTCTGCGCAGGCGGTCGGTTGAGGGGGAGTTCCTCGATCCGATCTACACCGAGAACCGCGTTACGTTTCGCCGCGTTCGTGCGGTGCCCGTCGGTGCGGGCATGCAGATCTTCGGCGACATATTCACCGACTTCGAAGACGACACGCCGCGCACGGGCGTGCTGCGCCCGATGGGCCAGTTGCGGGTGCAGGTCACGATTGAACTGTGCTGTCTGCACTACGCCTACGACGCAAACGGCCCCGAGTGGGAACCGGCGATTACAACCCGATCTGCGCGGGCTCCCGTCCACGGCCAGTCCTGCACCGTTATTGTTCGCACCTTCGAAGACGGGTTTGGATCGCAACGGTTTGAGCTGCCGTTGATGGAGAAACCGCTTGCGCCAGGCATCTACGAGCTGTCAGCGGCGGTGCACTTTCGGTCGCAAAAACAGCAGGACCAGGAAGCGCTCAAGTGGTGCTCTGATTGGTATGGCGAGCACTTCGCCGGGAGCGACGGCAACGACAAGCCCGTGTTCGAGCCCGTGATGGAAACCCCGGACCTGCACAACGCGTACTACCAACAGTTGCTCGACGAAGTGGGGAAGGTGCGAAGCACAGCGGTGCTGTACGTCGGCGACCTGCTGGATACCGGCGATGAGCCCAATCTTCTCGCGTGGACACCGTGGCTTCAGACCTGCGATGCCCTGCACCGCTACGCTGACGAAATCGATCGGGTCAACGAAGCGATCATCGAGGAAGCTCGTGGCCGGCTTGAGGCACAGGATGCCCCGGACCGCATCCGGGAGCGGTGGGTTCAGGACACGGATGCGGAACGACGTCGCATTCTGGACGTGAACAACCGCCTGCTGAAGCGGCTTGGCGGCCGGATCGGAGAAGCGCACGCGCAGGCACTGCGAAAGGCAGAGTCGGTCAAGGGCGCCATACTTCGCGAGGTGCATCGCTTTCACAGTTCGCTTGCGATGGACTACTGGACGTTCATTGACGGCGGCATCCCGTACGGCATGCACACCATCAACGCGCCCGCGTTCAATGTGTGGGAGGCGGTGAGCAGCGGACAGTTCGCCCTCGCGCGAGCCAATGGCGTGTCACCCGAGAAGCGCCAACAGCGGCTGGAAGCGTGGAGTGTTGTGCCGGCGTCGATTCGTGACATCGCGTTCGATTACCTGCGGGTGAAGGAAGAGACCAATGAGTTTGACGCGGAGAACTTCTGCCGGAGGGAAGTCAATACAATCATCTATGACGCTGAGACGTGGCGCCGCTACCGCTACTCGTTTCTCGAAAACTGGCTTAGCCCTGACAGCGGCGTGCTGTCGTCGCTGGACACAACTAAGAAGTACCACAACCAGGTCTGGCCCGAGGCGTTCGTGCGCGCGGCGGCGATCCGTGATGAAGCCGCCAAGCTGGGGTACGCGTGGGAGCATTACACGCGCACAGTAGGCATGAAGGAGGAGGACAGCGCCGTGCGCGCCGACTGGCGTAATGAGGCGCGAGAGAATCGCTCGTTGAAGCTTGGCAGGTTTCATACGGGAGATGACGTGTCGCCCGGCGCGGTGCACGCGCTGGTTCAGCACCGGCTCAAGCCCCTGCGCGACTTGCTCCGAGTCGACAAGCTGCGAGAGGCCTTCAAGCGGTCCGTCGCTCGCAGTGACTGACGCACGAGCCGACCGTTTGCTTGCCATTGCAACCTTCCGCTATAGTGCGGTGGGGGAACTGTGCCTGTTTTGAAGCCTTCTGAAATCTTGCGCTATCTTGTTGCGCGGGGGTTTGTTTCTGCGGCTGAGGCGGAGCTGGTCACCTCACGCTGGTCGGCGGAGCGTGACGGCCCTTTGCTTCAGTACCTTGGCGCGCAGCGCATTGTGCCCAAGGAAGTGGCCGAAGATCTTGTTGCGCTGATCGCCAACAACCAGCTCGACGGGTTGCAGCCGCACCTGCAAGGCCTGATCCTGCTTTCGGTGATCGGCAAGGGCGGGCGCGGCACCGTCTACCGCGCGTGGCAGACCAGCCTCAAGCGCATTGTGGCGGTGAAAGTTCTCTCCGACGCGCTTTCCGACAACCGCGAGTACATCCAGCGCTTTCTGCGCGAAGCCCGCGTCGCCAGCAAAGTGCAGCACCGCAACATCGTGCGCGCCTTCGACATCAACCGCAAAGGCAACACCACCTACATGGTGATGGAGTACGTGCCGGGCGTCAGCCTCGGCTCGATCCTGCGCTCGCGCCCGAAGCTTGGCCTGGCGGAGGCGCTTGAAACCGGGCGCGCGGTGGCTGACGCGCTGGGCTACGTTAGCAAGGTGGGGCTGGTGCACCGCGACATCAAGCCGGACAACATCATGATCGACCGGCGCGGGCGCGTGAAGCTGTGCGACCTCGGCCTCGCGCGGCCCACCGGCGGCACCAACATCACGGCGCCGATGATGGCGCAGGGCACACCCGCCTACATGGCGCCGGAGGCTGCACTGCGCACCGAGATCGACGCGCAGGCCGACGTGTATTCGCTGGGCGTAACGCTGTACCGCGCGCTGCTTGGTCGCGTGCCGTTCGAGAACCACGAGCCCGTGGAAATCCTGCGCATGCACATTGAGGAGCAGCCGCGCGGCCTCGACGGCGGCGAGATGCCGGGCGTGGTGGCGGAGCTGCTGCGGCGCATGCTCGAAAAGGAGCCGACCAGGCGCCCGCCGGCCAAGGACCTCGCGCGCGAATTCGTCGTGCTGCAGAAAAGCCTGCCCGGCATGGACCGGCACAAACTGTGGGAGCTGGTGCCCGGCGGTGAGCCCGGCCTGCCCGAGCCGGAAGAGCCGCTGACCCTCGCCGAAGACCCGGACGCCGCGCCGCCCAGCACGCCCGCATCGCGCCCGGTGGTTGAGCCCACGGGCTTGCCGCGCCCCGTGCCGGGTGCGAAGCGGCGCACCACGGGGGTTGGCGTTGCGACGCTCGGGTTCGCGCTGTTTGTCAGCATCGTCTACATTCTGTTCAT
>CAZNBU010000097.1:7084-10181 GCA_964571035.1 uncultured Planctomycetaceae bacterium
CACTGAGCGGCACCGACCTGCCGGACGATCCGCGCGTGACACGGCTTGAATCGCGCGTCAGTGAGCTCGAAAACGACCTCGCCACCGAGCGCGCGCAGCGCCTGGCGCTGGCGGCGCAACTGCGCGAATCCGCCGAGCGGCTGAAGCAGGAGGAGGCGTTAGACGCCCGTCGCCGCGCAGCCAACCCGCCCCGCCAAAACCCGGGCGAGGTGGTAAAGGAAATCACCGACATGCGCGAAACCGGGCGGCTGTCAAATCTGCCGGGAACGGACTGAGGTAAGGCGTGGGGCTTTGGAATCACCCCGCTTTGCGTCGTTTGTCCGCCTTTTTGTTGAGATGTTGGGCGAGTCGCTGCTTGTAGTGCGCGACCTCCTGCGGTGTCATCTCGCGCCACTCCAGCTCAACTTCGCGCCACGTGGATTCAGAACCCGAACGCGTTCTGGCTTTGACTGGTTTGGCTTTGCTCATCGGATCGTCCTGATCTTCCGAGTTATTACGCTCAGATCGCCGAGCCACAGACTGACATGATACCACCCTGCCGGAAAGGTCGCGAGCGGAAGGGGTATGATGACCTGTTTCCAGGCGGATTCCGGCACAACGATCTCCGGTGCGCCAATCCAACCGTGCTGCGAATCGACGCCCCACACTGTCGGGGTTATCGCGACGATCTGGTCGCCGTGCAGCTCAGCGTAGGCTTCGGGTTGGGCATTCCGGAGGTCGAGATCAGGAGTCGCGGGATAGTACAGCACGGCGCCTTTCGAATCTGTCTCGACGCGTGCCGCGACCACGAGGCACTCCAGGTAAGGGTCCTGCTCAAGCATGCGCTATGTTCCCCGGTTGCGTGCTACGAATGCCTCATAGTCCTCGGGTGTGTTCACTTCGTACCCCTGGTACTCGCTTAGGAAGACTGCGATGCGGTGGCCGTGCTCCAGCGCCCTTAGTTGCTCCAGTGCTTCCGCCTTCTCCAGCGGCGTCTGCGGCAGGGCCGCGTACTTCTGCAGGAACGCGTTGCGGTAGGCGTACAGGCCGACGTGCTTCAGATAGCGCTGCTGGGCCCCGGCGTCGCGGTAGTGGGGGATCGGGCTGCGGCTGAAGTAGAGTGCATACCCTTTCGCATCGGTCACCACTTTCACGAACCCGGGCTCCGATAGCGGCACGTCTTCGGGCCAAGGCACGGCGATCGTGCCCATCTCCGCGCTCGGCGTGGCGAGCATGCCCTCCACCAGCGCGTCGAGGGGATCGGGCTTCATCTCCGGCTCGTCCCCCTGCACGTTCACGATCAACTGTGCGTTCGGGAACTTCGCTGCCGCCTCAGCCACCCGGTCGGTGCCTGAGGCGCATTCAGGCGAGGTCAGCACGGCTTCGCCCCCGAACCCGGTCACCACGTCAAACACTTCTTGGGCATCAGTTGCGACCACAATCCGGTCGATAGATCGACAGGCCTTGGCCCCCTCCCAGACGTGCTGGATGAGGGGTTTGCCGGTCTTGTCCAGCAGCACCTTGCGGGGCAGCCGCGTCGAGGCCAGCCGGGCCGGGATGACAGCGAGCACGCGAGTCATGCCGGGACATTAGGCGCCCGAAACCACCCGGGCAAGACACGGAGAAAACCATGCTGATGATCGCTCAAGCCATTCCTTACATTGCATTCGCCGGGGCTGCGGTGCTGGTCGGATGGGTCGCCGTAGACGTGCTGCGCGCCCGCCTGCGCAAGGTCAAGGTGGACGGGCCACAGTCGCCCGACTACGACCGCGGCCTTGCCGATAAGCTCAAACCCATGAGCACCCGCTTGCAGGCACGCCCGATTCGCGAAGAAAGTTACGTCTCCGACAGCGTGCTGGATATCCCAACAACGCAGGCGCAGGACCTTGAATCCGAAGCCGCTGAGACCGAAGCAACAGAGTCAGCGGACGAGCCCGCGGTCCCCGAGAGCAGCCCCCAGGAGTTCGTGCCTCAGGGCACAAGCGATACAGATTCCGAACGTCGTAGTCCCGCAACGTCCGCCATCATGTACAATGAAGCGGTGGTGAAACGGGACGCGTCGGTTCGAGTGTACGACGCCCTTGTCGCGCCCAGCGAGCGTCGCAGCGCGTGATGCTCGTCAAGTGGTGTTCGGCGTTCGGTGCTCGGTGTTGAAAGCAACATCGGGCGCCGAACTCTGAACTGTTTTACAGTTGCGCATGCACGAAGACACGGCGACCGTACAACGCAGCCTGCTGCACCTCCACTTCGACAGCTCGGTGGACGGGCAGTACGTGCTTGATCCCGAAGCCGACGTCTTCGTCAAGGTCAACCCCGCCATGTGCCACCTGCTCGGGTTCACGCGCGAGCAATTGGTCGAGGCCCGCCGCCCCATCAGCATGCTCAGCCTGGTGCACGAAGCCGACCGCGAGGTCGTGGAGTCGCACCGCAAGACCACCGGTAACGCCGGCGACTCGGGCGTCATGCGCTTCCGCATCGTGCGCAGCGACGGCGCCATGCGCACGCTTGAGGTGCGCTACACACTGATCCGGTACATGAACCGGCTTGTACAGGTGGGCAGCGCGCGCGACGTAAGCGAGCAGGTCAAGCTGGAAAGCAAGCTGCGCAACGAGTCGGAGTTCAACCGCGAACTCACGCTGGCCGCCCAGCGCAGCGCACAGGAAGCACAGCGCAAATCGCTGGAAGTGCTGGAAGCGAACATGCGCATCAACGCGCTGTCCGACGTGCTGCGCGCGATCCCGGTGCTTACCAAGCGCCTGCTTGAGCTCGGCTCGCTGGATGAAGTACTGCGCGAGACCGCGCTGACGATGGTCAACGACGCGCAGTTTTCGTCGTGCCAGGTGATGCTCAACAACGAAGCCGGCGAGCTTGAGATCAAGCACGCCAACCCGCCCGTGGACTACACCCGCGTGGACATGCAGGCGCACCCGAAGTACGCGGCGGTGCTGGCTGGCCGCGAAGCCGTCGCCGTGGACGAGCAGTGCTCGCACACCGCGCCGATTCACAGCGGCAGCGACGTGATCGGGTTGCTGAACGTCGGCCTGCCGGAAAGTCTGCGCCGCTTCTTCCAGAGCAACACGCAGATCCAGCAGTCGATCCGAGACCTGGTCAGCACCGT
>CAZNBU010000098.1:0-9949 GCA_964571035.1 uncultured Planctomycetaceae bacterium
GATCAACTTTTTTTGGAATTTTCGGAGAGCAGGAGCCCGAAGCGCAAGCGAAGGGCCCACCCAAGGCGACCTAGCAATCGTGTTGGCAGGACCGGCGCGCGGTACCCGAAAACACTCGAATGCTTGCTGGCGGCTCGGCCCTTCGCTTGCGCTTCCGCCTTCGCTGAAGCTACGGCGGACAAGCCGGGCCCAGTTCTCAGGTCACCAGCGCTTTCCATTGGTTGCCTACTTGTTGCGGCGCGTAGTTTGTGGCGGCCCATTGGCGGGCGGTTTTTGCCAGCGCGTTGGCTTTGTCGGGTGATTCGAGCAGTTGCTGCATGGCTTCCGCCAGTGTTTGCGGGTTGGCTTCGGTGGCTACCACGGCTCCGGCTTGCGCCAGTTCGCCCACGATCAAACCCTTGCGGCCGGCTACCACGGGCTTTGCGAGCGCCATGGCTTCCGCGATCACCATGCCGAAATTCTCGTGCACCGCGCACGGGGCGGCGACGATGCGCGCGCCCGCCAGCAGCTCCTGCGCGCGGGCGTAGGGCACAGCGCCTTCGAAGCGCAGCACGCCCGCGTCGGTCAGCGGTTTTGCTGCGGCGTGCACGCGGGCGTCGTAGCGTTCGTCTTCGACCGGCCCGGCGTGCAGCGCGTGAAACGTCACGCCCCGCTCGCGCAGTAGCGCCAGCGCGTTCACCCATTCGAGCAGACCTTTGCGCGGATGAATGCGCCCCAGCGCGACGATGGGGCCGTCGGGTGCGGGCGGCGGCGCGGGCGCGGGTACTTCTACCGGCAGCGCGATCACCGCCGACGACGGCGCGAGCGCTGCCACCCCCTGTGCGGCCCGCCTGCGCTCAGCTTCGCAGGTGTAGACTACCGTGGCGCGCCGCAGCACGCCCGGCAGCCGCGTTTTCAGGCGCCACAGCTTGCGCAGCGCGCGGTGTTGCATGGCTTCCGGGTCCAGCATGCCGTGCGCCATGATCACGAACGGGCGGTCGTCCGCGCTTGCGGCGGCATACAGCAGCGGGTTGCGCCACAGCGAGTGCGCGACCACGGCGTCGTACGCGCGCGCGTTGTCGGTCACCCAGCGTTTCATGGCACGGCTCGCGCCCGTGGGCCGGAAGCTGCACTCGAACAGGTGGGTCCGGAACTGCGCGTACGCCTCATCGGGCGGATGCGGCTCGTGCAGCGCGGCGATCTCCGGCTCCATGCCCGCGATGCTCTGCGCGCGGCACAGGTTCAGCAGGGCGGTCTGCATTCCGCCCTGCTGCACGCTCAACCCCGGGATGACGTGCAGTACTTTCATGCCCCTGTCAACCTGGAAAGAATTCGCCCGACGAACCGATGCGTCACGTCAAGCACTCGCAGAGTTCATGTCACGACGAAAAGCAACTACGGTCTCACGCAAAGCCGCGAAGCGCCCCTACTTCAGGGTTTGCTGGCCGTGCACATGCACGCCTTTGTCTCGTCCTCATATCAACAGGCATTGCAAAGGTTCGCTTGCGGCGCTTAGCGGCTTTGCGTGAGACTGCTATTGGCTACCGGCAACTCGACCTCATCAATGCGACCCAGCCCGATGATCAGCCCCGCGCTGGTCCAGAACATGATCACCATGGTGCCGTTTTCCATTACAGGATAGGCCTTGAACAGGAACCATCCCATCTGCGCGCACAGGTAGATCCACAGGGTAAAGCGCAGCGCGGCAAACCGCGCACGGCGGTTGCGCCACGCGATCGCCAGCGCGCCCGCCAGGAACCAACCCAGCAGGATCATCCCCACCGCCACGCCCACCGACCCAAAGCTGTAGCGCACCAGCAGCGTACCCCACTCGATGTTCTCGAACCCCAGCGCGGGTTGCCCCAGCAGTGTCATCACCTGCCCGCTCTTGCCCGCTGAGCCGGTGCCGTTGCCAAGCGGCGGCACGTTCAGACGCGCGGTCACGTCCACGTTGTCTTCTACGCGGTCGCTGATGATGCCGACTTCAAGGCTGCTGCGGAAAGCCTCGGCACGGTTCTCCTTCATCTGGCTGACCAGCATCGCGCCGATGATCAACCCCACCACGCCGCCGATGACCAGCCCGGGGCGGCGGCGCCTGCGCCCGTCCGGCTGCACCTGCCGCGGGTAGAGCATCAGCGGCAGCATCGCGATCACAGCCACGGCGGCAAACAGCAACCCGGTTCGAATGCCGGAAAGGTGGGCGCCCATTACGGTGCAATACCCGGCGATCCACAGCACCGCCTGCTGCCGCCCCGGGCGGCGCATGCGCAGCAGGCCCACGACCAGACAAAGCTGATAGACGCACGCCAGCGCGTACAGCGTGGGTGACGCGAAGATCGACTCGTTGTAGCGCACGTTGGCGCCGCTTTCCAAACCGCGCCATTTGGCGAACGCGCTGGAGGCGAGAAACGTCGGCAACTGGTCGTAAAACTGGTTCTGCAACAGCGCGACCAGAAAGAACGGGATCGCAAGGTAGGCCAGCCAGCGCATCACAAAGTCGGCTTTGTCCCCCTCGCGGAAGGTATTGGCCAGCAACCCGATCAGCGGCACGAACAACAGCCAGGTGCGTATGCCGCTCAGGCCCACCAGGATGTGCGGCAGGCGCGGGTTCAGCGCCTCGGCAGTGACGAACACGCCCCACAGCAGCAGCGGCAGGTAGACACCGATCTGCTCAAGCCGCGAAGGCGGCCGCAACCCCTTGCGCGCCCTTGGGTTAAAGATGAACGAAAGGTAGCAGACCGCCACCAGCAGGTCTTTGCCCAGCGACACCGCGTACGGCACGCCCGGCAGGCCCTTGCGCAGCGAATCCTCCGCCAGCACCACCAGCACCAGCAGGCCCAGGCCCGCGCGCCAGTCGCGCGCGGCGGTGATCATCGCGCCCAGCAGGAACCCCGCGCCGGCAAACTGCGCCGCGCCCGTGGCAGGGTCGGCGCGTTTCACAGCCGCCCCGAACGCGGCGCCCACGACGGCCATTGCGACACTGAGCAGGATGCCGACCCGGAAAGCGCCGGTCTTGGGTGGCTCCACGCGGTAGACTTGGGATGCGTCAGTGGTGGTCAAGTCACGGGCCTTCGTTGCTGCGGCATCATGCTGTAAGGGTACACGGTGCTTGGTTTTAGGTGTTGGGTTTTGGGATCTGCCCGTGGGACTCCCCAGAACCTGGAACCCAGAACCCCTTTCCCTGCCTCATTGGCAGGAAGTACGCTTGAGTCGTGGCAGTAGATTGTCGATAATTCGTAGGGTAGCGTAGTCTGGCGGTGTCCGCCACGATTCACAGGCCCAAGGGTGGAGCGGCCGGTTGCAGGCGGAACTCAAGGAAAGCATTGAAAGCGCGCGCAGGCTCGCGGCGAACGGAGAGTTCGCCGAAGCCCGCAAACGCATTGAGTCAGCCGCCCGCGGCGCTGAGCCCGGGCTGCGTAACCTGTTGCACCGGCAGACTTTGACGCTGGAAGTGCTTGAAGGAATCGACGTCGTCCGCCAGCTCATGGCCGACGCCAAGCACGCCAAAGCCGCCAAAGCCGCTGAGCGCATGCTGGGCGCGCTGGACAAGGAAGATTACTCGCGGCTTGGGATCGCCGGCGCCGCAATGTCGCTGCTGACGCGCGCGAACTCGCTGGCCCGCCGCATCGACGGCGGCGACCGCACCGCCGCCACGCACGCTGAGCTTGAAGCGTTCGTCGATCACCTGGGCGCGGAAATCGACTCACTGCGGCAAGAAACCGTTGACCGCGTGCTCGAAACCGCGGTTGACCCCGCGCGCGGGTCCTCCGGCGCGTCCACACTGGGCGACCTGCTGAACCGCAAACCCTGGCGCTCCGGCCTCAACCCCGCCGTTGAGCCGCCGCGCATGCGCAGTAGCCGGCGTGAAACCGTGCGCCGCCCCAGCATGCCCGTGGCTGTGCTTGAAGAAGAACCGCCCCCGCCGCCACGCGCGCCCGCGCCCAGCCTGCGGCGCCCGGCGGTGCAGGCCGCTCCCGCGGAGTCGATGGACGTGTTTGAGCAGGTCAGCCGCGCGTCGCTGGACTACTGGCACGTGGTGCTGTTCGCCGCGCTGGTGTTCGCCGCGGCTGGCTACCTCGGCACGATCATGACCAACGACCGCTACGAAAGCGAAGCGCTGCTGCGCAAATCGCGCGCGAGCACAATCGTAGCGCCGATCACCAATCGCCCCGCCGACTACCTGCCGTTCATCGACCAGAAGACGGTCGAGACGCTGGTGCGCACACCGGAGTTTCATCAACGCGTATCACGCCGGCTTGTGGATGTGGGGTGGGCCCGCGGCTTGCCGCCGCACGACAGCGTGCCGGAGAAGAATGTGATTTCGCCCGGTGAAATTGCGGCGTCGCTGACCGTGCGCGTCACCGACACCGGCAACCAGACCTACCTGATCGCGTTCACCGCGCAGAACAAAGAGGCGTTGAAGGCACAGCAGATCGCCGGCGCTGCCGCCGACGAGTACCGCGTGGTGCACATCGAAGAAGTCACCCGCCAAGCCGCGCGCATGGAGCAGGAGTACAAAGACAACCTGGAAACCGACACCAAGGCGCTCGAAAAGATCCGTGAAGAGATTCTCGCCGAGTTCCAGCTTGAGGACGCGCAGGCGCTCGGCAAGACCGTCGACGAGCGCATCGACAACCTGCTGAAGCAGATCCAGAAGGCCAAGGACGACCGCAAACTGGCGGAGATCGAGCTCAAGGCCGCGCAGGGCGAGTACGACACGCAGGTAAGCATCCGCGACCGGCTGCCGCAGTACGACGAGCCCGCACGCGACGCCCGCATCGAAGAGCGTGTGCGCAAACTGACCGAGCTTGAATCCGACTTACGTGAGCTGCGGCGCCGCGTCGAGCCGTTCGGCCCCGAGCACGCCGACCACAAGAAGGTCAGCGCCATGGAGGAAGAGGTCGAGCTGCTGCGTGCCGAAATCAAAGAGCTGGAAGAGAACAAGGACGAAGGCAACCGCCAGCTCCCGCTGAACCGCGAGCGCGCCTACGCTGAAGATCGCGTCGCGAGGGCGCAGGGCCGCATGACGCTGAACGAAGGCAAGATCGAAGCCGCCAACGAGCTCATCCCCAAGCTGGAAGCCGAGCTCGCGCGCCTGAAGGACAGCCGCCTCGAAAGCAGCGACCTGCGCGAGAAGGAAAAGACGCTGGTCGAAGAGATCGAAAACTACGATATGCGCATCAAGGAGATCAACTCGATCCGCAAGTCGGCTGACCTTGAACTGTCGCTGCAATCCGCGGCGTCAGAGCCGTATCGCATCCAGAAGCAGTCGCTGGTCGGCATCGCGATCGGCGTGGTGGTGGGGCTGGTGGTCGGCATCGCGTCGGCCACGGGCATCTACCGGCGGCGGCAGGTGCGGAGGGCTGTGGCATGAAACGGCTGATCCCGCTGCTGGCGCTGGTCGTGCTGATCGCCGGGTGCAAGACGCCCGAGCACTACATCGACGTAACCACGTTGCAGGAGCTGCCACAGGAGCCGTACGTCTACACCCTGCACCCCGGCGACATCGTGCGCGTAGAAATCGCCGAGGACGAGAACTACGACTGGAGGACCACCGTTCTGCCCGACGGCACAGCCTCTTTCCGCTGGGTCGAGCAGATCGACGTCTACGGAAAGTCGCTGCGCGAAACGCGCGACATCCTGAAGGAAAGGCTCAAGCCCTACTACAAAGACCCGACGATGACGCTGTACATGGAGCGCATCGGCGGACCATCGCCCATCGTGTACCTCGGCAACTTCGGCGGCGCGCGCACCGGCAACCTCGGGTACCAGACCTCCAGCGGCGGCACGATTCCTTACCGCCGCGGCATCGGCGTGATTGAAGCGATCGCGCTCGCGGGCGGGCCGGGCGAAGCCGACGTGGACGTCACGCCCTACCTCTACGTGGTGCGCAACATTCAGAGCATCAACGAGCGCAAGGTCTACCGGTTCGATCTGGCTGAGGCCGTGCGAGGCGGCTCGCCCGACCTGCCGCTGCACCCGGGTGACGTGATCTTTCTGGACCAGTCGTGGCTGCAGGACTTGGAGCGCGCGCTGGGCATCACCTCACGGATTGTAGGCACCGCAACGCAGGGCCTATCGACGGCGCTGTTCGTTGACGCCATCGCCGACGGCGCGCTGACGGACTGATAAACTGCTTTACGCGAAGGGGCGAAGCAGGCGAAGACCGCGAAGAACTACAACTGCCAAGTAAACAGGATGGACAGGACATCAAGGACGTTTTTGTCCTCAATGTCCTGTCCGTCCTGATAGCTTTTGCAGTTCTCCGCGTTCCCGGCAGTCCTTCGCTCGGCTCGACTCAGCTCGCCGAAGTCCTTCGCGTCGGCAGTGTTCAAAGCGGCAACAACCCGGCACACTAAGAGCATGAAGAAAGTTCTCGTAACAGGCGGCGCGGGGTTCATCGGCAGCCACCTTTGCGATGCACTGCACGCCGCCGGCCACCATGTGATCTGCCTGGACGACCTGTCCACCGGCAGCGAATCCAACATCGACCAACTGCTCGGCCGCGAGCGGTTCGAGTTCATCACTCACAACCTGATTCACCCGATTGTGTTGCACCCCGAGCGCATCTTTCACCTGGCTTGCCCAGCCAGCCCAGTCGCATACCAGCGCAACCCGGTGCGCACGGTGAAAGCCAACGTACTGGGTACGATCAACGTACTGGGCATGGCGCGAAGGACCGGCGCGCGCGTGCTGCTGGCAAGCACCAGTGAGGTCTACGGCGACCCGACCGTGCACCCGCAGAGCGAAGACTACCAGGGCAACGTAAATCAGCTTGGCCCGCGCGCGTGCTATGACGAAGGCAAGCGCGTCGCGGAAACGCTGATGATGGACTACCACCGCGAGCACGGCGTCGACATCCGCATCGCGCGTATCTTCAACACTTACGGCCCGCGCATGGCGCCCGACGACGGGCGCGTGGTCAGCAACTTCATCATCCGCGCGCTCGGCAATCACCCGGCGCAGTTGTATGGCGGCGGCAAACAGTCGCGCAGTTTCTGCTACGTAAGCGACATGGTGCAGGGGTTGACTGCGCTAATGGACTACGAGGGCGAGCAGCGCCACCGCCCGTTCAACCTCGGCAACCCGCACGAGATCACCATCCGCGAGCTGGCAACCCGCATCTACGCCATGGCAGGCGCCAACGCCGCGCCATCCGACACCCCAAGCCAAGAAGACGACCCAGCCCGCCGCTGCCCCGACATAACCCGCGCACAAACTGAGCTGGGGTTCGAGCCAACCACGTCGCTCGAAGACGGGTTGCAGCGCACGATTGAGTGGTTTCGCAGCGAAATGGGAACCACGAGTGCACACAGGTGAACACGGTGGCAGCAGGTCCAGTCCGCGCTCATTTGCGCTTCGCGCCGCAGGCGTCCGCCGCGTAGCGGCGGAGGAACTTAGCCCATGGCTTCAGCCATGGGGATTTCACGCGGCCGCTTCTCGCGCCCCGTAGGGGCGCAGCAGAGCGCGGAGCTTGCAGCGCCCCGCTGGGGCGCGCTGTCTTCTCGCCATCGTTCCCCTGGCCCCTTCGGGGCCAGGAGGCAGTGCGCCATTTGCTAGCCTCACCGCATCGTGGGTTCACTCGTGGTTGCACTGGCCGTCCTCTGCGCGCCCTGCGATCTCTGCGCGAGACTGCCTTTCTCCAAGCTTGTAAGCTCTGCCGGAACCATGGCGGTCTACATCTACATCTGGAAATCCGCAGAGGACGCTGAGCACGTGCACTACTCGTTCAGCCCCGACGACGGCGTCGTCGGCGTCATGCGCATCACCCGCAAGACCGGCAACATGGATTTAGTAACCCCCTGCCCCGGCGACGAAACCAACACTTATTACCAGTGCACCTGCAAAGCAGTCTGGAACGGATGGGCCGTAGGCAAACTCCCCGAAACCACCCAGTTCATCTACGGCGCCTGACTTGGCCGCTGCAAAGAACACACAAATCTGAATTTCTTCTCGCAATCGACTATTCGGGCCATATCCTCATGCGCTCCCGGGGACCCCTGTTTTGCGGCTCCCTTGCCGCTCGGAGTGGATCGATGCGACGTTTGGCCCTTGCCGTCGTGCCATGCTTGTTGCTGCTTGCTCTTTACAACGACCCCGGCGCCGCGCCGGCTGTGGCGCAGGAGGCCCCCGCGCCCGCGAAGACCGCCAAGCGCGGGCGCAAACCGGTGCAGATGTCCAATCGTGTCGCCGTGAGGGTCCGCGACGGCGCCGAGGCCTCAGCCGTCGCCGAGCGTCACGGCGGAACCCTGCGCTTCAAGGTGGAAGGCCTGCCCGGATGGTGCGAGTTCTCGTTCAAGGATGTCGCAGCCGCTGAAGCAGCCATCGCCGCGCTGAAAGCGGACGGCGACGTTGAAGAAGCGGTCCATCAGGCCCGGAGGCAGGGGCAGAAGAAGACCAACGACCCCTATTTCAACCAGCAGTGGCATCTGCAAGGGGTGCAGGCCTCCGACAAGCACCTGGACCTTGGGCCCGCATGGACGGCGGGGTACACCGGCACCGGCGTGACCGTGTCGATTGTCGATGACGGCACCCAGACCGCGCACCCCGATCTCGCGGGCGGGTACAACGCCGCGCTGTCCTACGACTACATCGATAACGACGCCGATCCCAACCCCGCGCTGGCAGGCGACACGCACGGCACCGCGACCGCCGGTTTGGCCATCGCACGCGCCGACAACGGCATCGGCGTAGCCGGCGTGGCCTACAACGCGACGTGGGGCGCGGTGCGGCTGCTCGACAGCAACCAGACCGACACCATGGAGGCGGCGTCGGTCACCCACGCGCTGGCCGGCGTGGACATTTACAGCAACAGCTGGGGTGCGCCCGACAACGGCGACTACAACGAAGCCGGGCCGCTGTTTCGCGCGGCCATCCAAAACGGCGTCGCCACCGGGCGCGGCGGGCTTGGCGCGATCTACGTGTGGGCGGCGGGCAACGGGTATGGGCCATCGAGTTGGTGGGACGACTCGAACCTGGACGGGTACGCCGCGATGCCGGAAACGATTGCGATTGCTTCGATCAACCGATCGGGCTCCAGCAGCACGTACTCGGAGCCGGGCGCGAACATCGTCACCACCGCGCCGGGCGGCGAGGACGACGTGCTGACCACCGACCGCACCGGCAACGACGGGTACAACGACGGCACGGTCTTCCCGAACGCCGACTACACCAACGACTTCTCCGGCACGTCGGCGGCTACCCCGATGGTGTCGGGCATCGTGGCGCTGATGCTGCAAGCCAACCCGCAGCTCACATGGCGCGACGTGCAGCACATCCTGATCTACGCGTCGGATCCCGCCAAGGTGGGCACCGCCGGCAAGTCCACCAACGGCGTGGGGTACACGATCTCGGAGCGCTGGGGGTTCGGCATGCTGCAGGCTTCGCGGGCCGTTGAGCTGGCCGCATCGTGGACCAACGTGCCGGCGCAGGTGGTGCAGAACTCGCCTACAGACAACGCGGGGGTTACGATCCCGGATGGCAACACCACCGGCGTCACACGGCAGATCACAATGCCGACGAACCTGATCATCGAGCACGTGGTGGTCGAGTTCACCACCAATCACGCGGAGTGGGGCGACCTGCGCATTACTCTCACCTCTCCGACGGGCACCGTTAGCAAGCTGGCTACGCCGGAAAACCGCTTCAGCCCGAACGGCAGCACGTGGAAATTCCTGAGCGTGCGCCATTGGGGCGAGGACGCGCAGGGGCAGTGGTCGCTCAAGGTCGCTGACGAGACCAGTATAGACGTCGGCACGCTGCAATCGTGGCGACTGACGTTCATGGGCACCAACACGCGCACGGACCAGGGCGGGACAATCGGCAACACGACGCTGATCCCCGCGATTCAGTACCTGCCGTTCAACCACACGTTCACGTTCAACGGCGGGACAAACGTGCAGTGGAAGCTGGTCGGCGCCGCCCCGCCGGGCATGTCCATTGACTCGACCGGCAAGCTCAGCGGGACGCC
>CAZNBU010000099.1:0-1656 GCA_964571035.1 uncultured Planctomycetaceae bacterium
CAGTTGGGGTGTGGCGTTCTTCGAGTACTGCCTGCAGGTGCCTGCCAACCGGCTTGGCGCGAAGGTGTACAACCTGGGCCAGCTCAAGGTGATGCAGGAGGTGATCACGATGGTGGTCTTTGCCGGGTTTGCGGTGTTCTACCTGAAGACGCCGCTGCGGATGGACTACCTGTGGGCTTCGCTGTGCCTGATCGCCGCCGCCTTCTTTGTGTTTCGCGGCGGGACGGCTCCAGCCTAGATCAATCGGCAGCCAGCAGCTTCTCCAGGTGATCCAGCGTCACACGCACGCTGCGTTCATGCTCGGGGGCCGATGCGCCGTCGTCGGGGATGCCCATGTGCCGGTAGCGCAGCAGGCTGCCTTGCTCGTGCGGGAGAAAGTCGAGCACAAGCACCTCGTCCACCGGCACGTTGCCGCCACGGTTGTACCCGACGTCGCCATCCCAGTGCAGCGTGTAGATCAGCTTCTCGTCCGGCACGATCACAAGAAAGATGCCGCGAAACAGCCGGTGCCGCTGCTTGCCGTCGGTATCGGTCACTTCGATCAGCCCGTTGATCTTGAGGTCGATCTCGGCGCGCACGTCCTTGCCATAGTCTCCCCAGACCCACCTTGCAAACAGCTCGGGTTGGGTGAACGCACGATACAGCGCCTCGCGCGGCGCCGTGTACGTTCGCTCGATGACATACTGCGTAAGAGCCATGGCTACTTCAGCAGGCCGTACTTCTTGCCGAGTTTCTCGAACGCCTCGATGACGCGGGCGATGTCGCTTTCGGTGTGAATGGCCATGAAGCTTGCGCGGACGCCGCTCTGCCCCTGCGGCACGCCCGGCGTGATGACCGGGTTAGTGTAGACGCCCAGCTCAAGCAGCTCTTTCCAGAAGGTGAACGCCTCAAGGTCCTCGCCGACTTTCACGTACACAATCGGCGTGGCTTCGTCGTCCACGGGGTAGCCAATGCGGCGGAATTCGCGGCGCACGTTGCCGATGACCTTGCGCAGGTTCGCCAGGTGCTCCGGCTCCTGCTGGATCATGTCGAGACTGCACGTTACCGCCGCGACGCTTGCGGGCGTCATGCTGGCGGCGAAGATCAACTGGCGCGCGTGATGCTTGACGTAGCTGATCACGCGCTCTTCGCCCGCGATGAATCCGCCGAGGCCGGCAAAGCTCTTGCTGAACGTGCCCATCACGACGTCCACGTCGTTTTCAAGCCCGAAGTGCTCCGCGGTGCCGCGGCCGTGCTGCCCGACCACGCCGACGCCGTGCGCGTCGTCGATGAAAATGCGCAGGCCGTACTTCTTCTTGAGTTCCACAAGGCGCGGAAGCTTTGCCAGCGTGCCCTTCATGCTGAACACGCCGTCCGTTACCAGCAGCTTGCCGCTTTCTTTATCGAGCCCCTCAAGAATGCGCTCGAGGTCGTCCATGTCATCGTGCTTGAACTTCTTGGTCTCGGCAAAGCTGAGCTGCGTGGCATCCATGATGCACGAGTGGTTCTCGCGGTCGCTCAGGATGTAGTCCCGGCGGCCCGCAAGCACGCTGATCGCGCCCATGTTGGTGGTGTAGCCTGTGGTGAAGCACAGCGCCTTCTCCTTGCCCATGTACTCGGCAAGGCGCTGCTCAAGCTCAACGTGGATGACGTATGTGCCGTTGGCGTAACGTGAGC
>CAZNBU010000099.1:1666-9849 GCA_964571035.1 uncultured Planctomycetaceae bacterium
GGAGAATGAGGTTCCGAAATCCTTGGTGGCTTTGACCGCGGCTTCAACAACGCGCGGGTGGCGGGTCAACCCCAGGTAGTTGTTCGAGCCCGCCATGACGACTTCATTGCCGTCAATCACCACGCGCGAGCCGTGGTTGCCCTCGATCGTTTTGAAAAACGGGTAAAGCCCGGCTGCTTGGACTTCGAGGTCGCGTCTAAAGTCAAAGCACTTGGCGAAGACGTCCACTGAGTCCCTCTGCCGTAAGTATCGGGCTAGTAAAGGCTAATCCTCCCGCCTCTCCCGACGGGCGGGCACAGACTAGCCCCGCCCCACCATTAGTCAAGAAAGCCCGGTCAGGCGCGCGCCGCAGCCACAACCTTCTTCGCGGCGTCTGTAAGATCGGTTGCCGACTGAATCTTGAGCCCGCTTTTGTCGAGCAATTCGCGCCCTTTTTCGACGTTGGTCCCTTCAAGGCGTGCGACAACCGGCACCTTCAGGTCTACTTCCTTGGCGGCTGCGATCACGCCCTGCGCGATAACATCGCACTTCATGATGCCGCCGAAGATGTTGATCAGGACCGCCTTCACGTTGGCGTCTGACAGGATCAGCTTGAACGCCGCGGTGACGCGATCGGTGCTGGCGCCGCCACCTACGTCGAGAAAGTTCGCGGGCTCGCCGCCGTGCAGCTTGATGATGTCCATCGTGCTCATGGCCAGGCCCGCGCCGTTGACCATGCAGCCGATGTCGCCGTCGAGCTTGATGTAGGACAGGTCGTACTTCTTGGCTTCGGTCTCTTCGGGGACCTCTTCGGTGAGGTCGCGGTAAGCTTCGATATCGGTGTGGCGGTACAGTGCGTTGTCGTCGAACGACATCTTGGCGTCGAGCGCAATCACGCTGCCATCCTTGGTTGTCACAAGCGGATTGATCTCAACCAGGCTGGCGTCTTCGCCGACAAAGCAGCGCGCAACGCCCAGGATCAGCGCCGCACCCTTGTTCACCAGTTTCGGCGGGATGCCCATGGCGAGCGCAAGCCGTCGCGCCTGAAACCCCTGCATGCCCTCGGCAGGATCAAAGAACTCCTTCTTGATCGCGCCTGGGCGCTTGGCCGCGACTTCCTCAATGTCCATGCCGCCTTCGTAGCTGCCCATCACGCAGATGGTCGCGGTCTCGCGGTCCAGCACAGCCGCCAGGTAGTACTCGTGGTCGATCTGGCACCCGGCTTCGATCAGGAGCTGGTTGACCTTCTTGCCCTCGGGGCCGGTCTGGTGCGTCACGAGTTGCATGCCGAGAATCGCCTGCGCGTGCGCGCGCACTTCGTCGAGCGACTTCGCCAGCTTCACGCCACCGCCCTTGCCGCGCCCGCCGGCGTGAATCTGGGCTTTGACCACCCACACCTCGCCGCCGATGTCGCGCGCAGCCTGCACCGCTTCCTCCACACTGAAGGCGACGCGCGCCTGCAACAGCGGTGTGTTGTAGCGCTTCAGAACTTCTTTTGCCTGGTACTCATGGATTTTCATGCCGGTCCCCGATTGAAGCGGCGGCATTGTGCGGATGTGCCCCTGCCCGCGCAAGGCACGGGGCCGGGGTTATCTGCCTTTGCTGTTGCGCTTCACCACGCCTTTGAGTGTCGCCGTCTTTTTCCGCAGGCGCTCAGCCACCACATCCGGCACGAAGCGGTTGATATCGCCGTCCATGGCGGCGGCTTCGCGGATCAGGCGGGATGAGATGTAGCTTTCGTCCAGGCTTGCGCAGACGAAGACCGTTTCGACATCGGGCGCGAATGTGCGGTTGGCGTAAGCCATCTGCACTTCGCTTTCGTAGTCGCTGAAGGTGCGCAACCCGCGCAGGATGACTTTGCCGCCAAGGCCGCGAACGTAGTCCACAACCATGCCGGTGAAGCTTTCGACACTGACGTTTGGCAGGTCGGAAGTAACCAGCTTGAGCATCTCAACCCGCTCGTCCACGCTGAACAGCGGCTCTTTGGCAATGTTGACCGCGCACGCCACCACCAGCCGCTCAAACAACTGCGCCCCGCGCCGGATCACGTCGATGTGACCGTTCGAAACCGGGTCAAACGTACCCGGATACACAGCCAGGCGGTGTGGCATGGGCCCCTCCTAATCAACTTAGGCAGACTAGCATTCCAAATGCCCGGTGCGAAACGGTAGCGAACCGACACGGACCTTGGTTGAATTGTGCTTGGTGAATACATGGCCAATGCTTCCACAGACACGAAAGTAGCATCGATTCTGGAGAAGGCCCGCGCTCTCAACACAAACCAGTTGGAAACGCTGGTGGATGAGTTGAGCAACCAGTTGAGCAAAGATTCATCCTACTACCCGGACTGGCACCGTCAGGCTGTGCGCGAGGCAGTAGAAGCACTGGAAGCGGACCCGGGCGCAGCGGTGCCCGCCAAAGAGTCACTCGCCAGGGCCCGTGAGGCGCTGAAGCGCCGCGGGTCCGGCGCGCCATGAATGTTTCGGTTTCATTGTTGGCTGACTTGGAAACGACCGAGGCGGCCGTCTGGTACGACATCAAGGAGCGCGGAGTTGGAGAGAGGTTTCTTCAGGCGCTGGAGGATGCGTACGAGAGAATACAGACATCGCCTGAGGGTTTTCCTGAAGTGGAACCGGGGATACGGCGCATCCGGGTCAAGCCGTTCCCCTACCATGTGTACTACCGCGTTGAGGGGGAAGTGTTGCGCGTCCTGAGGGTCGTGCACGGGCACCGACATCCCAGGACATGGCGTACATAGGCGGCGGCGTCGCTATGCTGAGGCCACGTCCAAAGACTCCAATCAAGTAAGGGCTATACGCATGACATCACTCTACGATCAAGAGATCAGCACGCTCGAGGGCCAGCCGGCTGACTTGTCGCAATACAAGGGCAAGGTTGCGCTGGTGGTGAATGTTGCCAGCGCATGCGGGCTTACGCCGCACTACACGGGTTTGCAGAAGTTGCACTCGGAGCTTGCGGGCAAGGGGTTTACGGTGCTGGGGTTTCCCAGCAACCAGTTCGGCGCGCAGGAGCCGGGCACGGCAGAAGAGATTCGCGAGTTCTGCTCGACGAAGTACAACGTCACCTTTCCGATGTTCGAGAAGATCGAGGTGAAGAAAGGCCCGGGCCAACACCCGGTCTACCAGTTCCTTACCGACGGGTTCGCTGAGCCCAACTGGAACTTCACCAAGTACCTCGTAGGCAGGGACGGCAAAGTCATCAAACGCTACGAGCCGACCACCACCCCCGACGACCCGGGGTTGATGCAGGACATCGCCGACGCATTGGCTTGACGACCTTTCCACGTCGAACGGTTGGTGCTACGCTCACGCGAACAAGGGGCAAGGAGACCTTCCATGAACCGACTGCTGACCACGGCACTGGTTGCCGTCGCGCTGATTGCGCTGCCGGCCATTGTGTTGACGCAGGAAGGCGGAGGCGACACTCCGGCCAAGAAGGACGACAAGCCGGCAGCCAAAGAAGACAAACCTGCCGAGAAAAAAGAGGCGGAGTTGCCGGAAGACTCGCTCTACCGGCTGAAAACCAAGACGCTTGAAGGCAAGGATGCCGACCTTGGCGACTACAAGGGCAAGGTCACGCTCGTCGTCAACGTCGCTAGTAAGTGCGGGTACACCAAGCAGTACAAAGGGCTGGAAAAGCTCTACGGCGACCTGAAGGACAAGGGGTTTGTCATCCTGGGTTTCCCCAGCAACGATTTCGGCGGGCAGGAGCCGGGCACAGCCGAAGAGATCCGCGAGTTCTGCACCGAAAACTACAGCGTAACGTTCCCGCTGTTTGAGAAGCTGCAGACCAAGGCCGGCGACGGCCAGTCCGAGATCTACAAGAACCTCAAGAAGCAGTCGGACGAGTTGCCGAACTGGAACTTCTGCAAGTACCTTGTCGGCAAAGACGGCAAGGTGATCAAGTTCTACAAGAGCAAGACTGCACCCGACGACGAAGGCCTGCGCAAGGAAATCGACGCGGCGTTAGCCAAGTAGCATCACGTCCGTGAATCGTGCAGGTCGCTGTCCTGCTGCGGGATCTCGGTTTCCGCGCCTTCGAGCGTGTGCTCCCGGCGCAGCAGCCGTTTGACCCAACCCAGCAGGTCATCCATCAGCACGTATGCACTGGGCACCACGAGCAGGCTCAGCGCCGTCGCAACAACCATTCCGCCGATCACGCCCAGCGCCATCGGCCGGCGAATCTCGCCGCCCGGCCCGAGCGCAAGCGCTGCCGGGAACGCCGCCATGATGGTCGCAATGCTGGTCATCAAGATCGGCCGCAGCCGGATCGGCGCCGCCCGCTGCATTGCCTCACGCGCGTTCAGGCCCTGCAAGCGCAACTGGTTTGCGTAGTCCACCAGGATGATCGAGTTTTTCTTCGCGATGCCAAGTAAAAGCAGCAACCCGATCATGCTGAAGATGTTCAGCGTCTGCCCGGCGGCAAACAGCGTCAGCGCGGCGCCGGCAATGCTCAGCGGGACGATCGTCAGGATGGTAAGCGGGTGGAAGAAGCTGTTGAACTGCCCCGCCAGCACCATGTACGCCACAATGATGCCCATGATCAGCGCGAACAGCAGGCTGGTGAACGACTGCTGGCTTTCCACGCTTGAGCCCGTAAGCGCGATGCGATAACCGTCCGGCAACTGGTCCTGCAGGCTCTGCACGTATTCCATCGCCTCGTTCTGCGCGTGACCAGCCGCCACATTCGCCGAGATCGTTATGCTGCGTTCGCGCTCCTGCCGGATGATGCTCTGCAACACCGGCACTTCGTCATGCTTCACCAGCGTGCTCAACGGGATGCGTTCGCCGGTGTTGGTGCGCACGCGCAGGCGCTCAATGTCGCGCGGGCTGCTGCGCTGGTCCGCCAGCAGGCGCAAGCGCACATCCAGCCTTCGTCCATCGGAACTGAACTTTCCAACGCGTACACCCCCCACCAGCGCGTTCAAAGTGACCGCGACATCTTCCATCGGCACGCCAAGGTCGGCTGCGCGCGCGCGGTCAGGCACCACGCGCAACTCGGGCATTCCGACCTGGTAGTCGGAATCCACGTCCGTAACGACGCCGGACTGGTTGAGTTGCTCGGTGATCTGCTGCGAGAGCTCGCCCAGCTTCACGAAGTCGGGACCGCGAATGCTGAACTCCACGGGGAATCCACGCCGGGCGCTAAACCCCTGCTGGCTGAGATCCTGGACGACAGCCTTCAACCCCGCCACGCTGTTCATCTCGCGGCGCATCTCGGCTGCGACCTCGTTCTGCGTCAGTTCGCGTTGTCCCGGCGGCACCAGCGTCACGAACATCACGCCGGTGTTCACGTCGCCGCCCCCGAACCCGCCGACAATCATGAACGCGCGTTCAACGTCCTTGCGCTTCAGCACGAACTCTTCGGCGCGCGTGAACAATTTGTCGCTTTCTTCAAGGCTGCTGCCGACCGCGGTTTGCAGGCGCACCATCAGGCGGCTCTGGTCCTGGCTTGGCACGAACTCGCTGGGCAGGTTCGTCATCAACCAGATCGCGCCTGCAAAAATCCCCGCAGCCACCACCAGCACCAGCACCGGCACGCGCAGGGTTGGCTTCAACACGCGCGAATACGCGCCCTTCATTGAGTTGAACCCGGTATCGACGACGCGCCCAAGGCCGCTGCGAGATTCCTTAACGCCTCGCTTCAATAGTTGCGCGCAGCGCGCCGGTGCGAGCGTGATTGCCTCAACGTAGCTCAGCAGCACCGCGAGGCTAAGGCAGACACCGAACTGCAGGAAGAACTTGCCGATCACGCCGTCCATGAAGACAACGGGCAGGAAAATCGCGCAGATCGCGATGGTGGATGCCAGCGCTGCGGCTGCAATCTGTGCGGTGCCGCCGATCGACGCCTTGATGCGGTCCGCGCCCTCCTCGCTGTGGCGGTAGATGTTCTCCATGATCATGATCGCGTCGTCGACCACGATCCCGACCGCCAGCGCCAGCGCGAGCAACGTAAACGTATTCAGCGTGAACCCGAGGAAGTAGATGATCGCGATGGTGCCCAGCAGCGACATCGGTATCGCAAGGATCACGTTCAGCGTGCTGCTCAGCGAGCCCAGGAACACCCAGCAGACAAGCGCGGTCAACAGCACGGCGATGATCAGCTCGAACTGGATCTCTTCCACAGACTCTTCGATGTAGACAATGGAATCGAAGTTGACATCAAGACTCATGTCCTCCGGCAGGGTCGGCCGAATCTCGTCCATCATGGCCCGCACGGAATGCGACACCTCTACGGCGTTCGCGCCGCGCTGTTTGCGGATGCCCAGCCCCTGCGCCGGAATGCCGTTGAAGCGCGACTTGCGGCGCTCGTCTTCGAACCCGTCTTCCACCAGCGCCACTTCGTGCAGGTACGTCGGGCGCCCGTCCACCTCGCGCACCACGATGTTGCGCAGCTCATCCAGCTCAAGCGCTTCGCCCAGCACGCGCACGTTCACTTCGCGGCCCGAGGTCTCGATGCGGCCAGCCGGCAATTCCACATGCTCGCGCCGCAGCGCGTTGATCAGGTCGCTGACCGTCAGGTGCTTGGCGTCCAGCTTGTCGGCGTCTACCCAGATGCGCACGTTGCGCTCGAGGTATCCGCCCAGTGTCACCTCCCCCACGCCTGGGATCGTTTGCAGCTTTTCCTTCACTCGGTAGCGCGTGGTGTCGGCGAGCACCTGCCGTGAGTAAGGCCCTGAAAGCGCCACGTACATGATGGGCCGGTCTTCGGGGTTACTCTTGCGAATGCTGGGCGGGTTGATGTCGGCGGGCAGGCGCCGCGCCGATTCGCCAATCACCGTCTGGATGTCCTGCAACGCGGCGTCAATGTCGCGCGACAGGTCGAACTCTATGGTGACGTTGCCGCGCCCCTGGCGCGAGGTGCTGCTGATCGACTTCACGCCCTCAACCTGGACGACCGCTTCTTCCAGGATTTCGACAACGTCGGTCTCCACCGCCTCGGGCGCCGCGCCTTCCCATTCGACACTCACTGACACGGTGGGGAAGTCCACGTCCGGGAACTGGCTGATACCGATGCGCGTCGCGGCGACCAACCCGAACGTGATGGTCGCGAACATGATCATCCACGCGAGGACAGGCTTGCGAACGCACAGCTCAGTGAGCTTCATGGCGACGCGCCTCCCGTGGGTGTCGAAACGATTGCGACGTCAACGCCGTCGCGCAGTGCGTCAGCGCCCTGCACGACAACCTTCTGGCCCGGCTTGACGCCGCGTGTGACCTCGATCCTCCCGCCGGCTGTGCGCAGGCCGATCTCAATTACCGTTTCCTTTGCCTTGTTGTCCTCGCTGACGATGTAGATGAGGTAGCCCTTTTCGCTGGGCCGCAGCGCGGTCTCTGGCACCGTCGCCGCGTTGTCGTTTGAGCCGACGGGCACCGTCACCCGCGCGAATGAACCCGGCGTCAGGCCTTCCACATGCTGCTTGTCCACTTCAGCCAGCACTTCGACCATGCGGGTGGTTTCGTCGGCGTAGGCCTTTACGTGCATCAGCGTGGCGCCATACTTCGCCGCCGCGCCGCGCACTGCAAACTCAGCGGCCATCCCGGGCTTCAGGGCAATCGCCTGGTCCTCGGGCACCGAAAAGCGTAGCAGCAGCTCGTCGGTCTTGACGATGCGGGCGAACCGCACCCCCGGCTGTACCCATTGCCCCAGCTGGACGGATTTCTCTTCAATGACCCCCGCCACGGGCGATCTTACGAACGCGTTCCGGTAATCCAGCTCAGCGCGGTCGAACTCCGCTTTGCGCTCGGCTTCGTTGGACTTGGCGACGCTTACGCGGGTGCGCCAGGCCTCAACCTCTTCCTTTGAGAAGATGCCCGCGGGCCGGTCGCCTTCGCCCGGCGTTCCGCTCTCACGGCGCTTGAGCCCCGCTTCGGCTTCCTTTGATTCAGCCTGCGCCCGCTTGTAGGCAGCTTCAGCCGCATCCTTTTGCAGCTTGAAGCGCTCCGGCTCGATTTCAGCCAGCACAGTTTCGGTGGTGACACGGGTGCCTTCGATGAAGTGGATGGCTTCCAGCACGCCGGAGACGCGCGAAGAGACCAGCACCTCGTGGCGCGCTTCGATGGCCCCGACGGCGCTGACCGAGTACTCCACCTTCTCGCCCCTGATCTCTTCGACCACGACCGGAAACGCCCGCGCGCCGCCCTTGGAGCCGCCGGCGTTGGCGCCTCCGCATGCGGAAACCA
>CAZNBU010000100.1:0-9839 GCA_964571035.1 uncultured Planctomycetaceae bacterium
CCAGATAAGCTGGCGGTCGTACGGTTGTTTGTACGGGGAGCCGTCGGGGACTCCAATAGTGATCCCGCCAGAGTGGCCCTGGCCGAGCTGAGGGACTTGGTCGGGGTCTCCGGAAAGCCACTGCATACGGCTGTGGTCACTCACGGCAGTGGAATTCCCCAGTATCATATTGGCCACCGGGACCGCGTCGCCAGGATCCGGTCTGCTGCCGCGCGGTTTCCGCGTGTTGCCTTTTGTGGCAACTCATTTGATGGGGTTGGAACTTCGGATTGTATACGAAGTGCAACGGAAGCGGTACGCGACCTCCTGGAGCGCGTTGGGGATTAGACTATTCAAGAATGGCCAGCGCCCGGATTCTAGCCAGGACTCCGCTCTATGGCTGCGTGGTGGGCGAACGTCGCTTGATCAGCGAGAGCATCATTCCCGAGAAGGTTGCGGCCCACGCTCCGAGTGCGATGTACACAAATCCGCGGGGAATGAACATTAGCAAGTCGAGGTCAAGCGCATGGGACAAACGGATGGTGCTGACTGTGTACATGCCCAATGGGAACACCATACCCCAGTACTGAGCATCGTACCGCAAGGGATACCGACGAATGATGTGTCGCCAGATTCCCAAGATGACGAGTAGCGGAATCCACCAAGTCGCGGCGACCCAGAAGAACAGCGTGAACCCCATCAAGAAAGGGCGCAGCGTCTGCAGTAGTGACCAGGAATCGGAAACCAACACCAAATTAGAACCTGCTAGAGTTGTGATCGCGACCGCGCCCATGTTGATCCAGTAGGGAGGTGTCAGTCGATCCATTGTCATCTCGAGGAAAGTGAACCGGTAAAAGATGAGGGTGATGATCGTCAGGTACAGTAAGGCGCCCAGTAGGTACATGCATAGGGTGAAAAGCAGCGTCGCCTCTCGTGCCGCATCCATCATCTGCGCTGCCAGCAATGACCCCAGTACGGATACGGCCTGCGTCGCCACAATGGCAATCAGCCACGCGCCGTTGATTCCGGCTTCCAACGTAGGTTTTTGCGCCCGTGTAACTACTGCCGTGAAAAACCCGTACATGACCACAATCCACAAAAGGATCCCGGCGAACCACATCGCGCTAGCCGCGCCCGTCCAATGCTCAACCACAAGCAATTGAGTTCCAAGTACGCACGTTCCTGCTACCACCGTAAAGAACCCCGCCCCTCGTGCGTGATCCTGGAGATCCTGCAACACTCGCCGCGGGTAGAGGACCAGTCGCGCTAGGAGCATTACTCCCAGTACCGCATAGCACCCATAGTTGACCCACACCAAGGCCCGCGCGGCCCAACGCATACCTGAGAGGTGCGCGGCAATCGATACGATGCCTGTAGCCATGACAAGCGCAAAGTAGCCGGGGAACAGGTCACGAACCCCTGCGAGTACGCGGCGGGCAAACGTCATGGGACGTACGCTTTCCAACAATCTATTCGAACCGATACAGAAAACGAAGCAAGCCGACATTGAGGCCAAAACACACCAGGCTGGCAACGGCCGCCGGAAGTGCTATTGCCCGGTCGCCATCAAGGTGGGCGTTCACCGTGGCGGTGATCAGCCAGACCTGAAGCACGAAGATCAGGATCACGAACACAAGGATCCCGTTGATCACGGTCATCCGCTGCGAGTGCGCAAAGCGGTTCTTCGGTCTCATGCCTCAGTATCCTCTACGCCAATTGCGTATACGTTGCCATCTCGCACTTCAAGTCGGATGCGAGGCAGCCGACGGCGGGGGGGACCGGCGATCGGATCGCCCGTATGCAGGTCGAACCAGCCGTTGTGGCATGGACAATGAAGCTTGCCCTGTTCGGTTGCGGGCACGATTGGACAAAGTAGGTGGGTGCACTGCTGGTCATATGCCACGAAGGAGTCCGTTCCAGTGCGGACAAGGATGCGTGGTGTACTGCCCTCCGGATAATAGAATGTCTTTGCCTTTCCGATCGCTAGCTCGTCCACACGCGCAATCACGACGGAATGTCTCAGCGTTTCTTCTTCGCCGAACAAGCTTCGCAGAACAATCCAGAATTGTCCAACCACCAGTGCTGCACTCGTCAGCAATATGTACTTGACAAAATCTCGACGGGATACGTAGTCGTCCTCCTGCCAGTCGATCGGGAAGTCCCGGCGCCATCTCGGTTGCATCGACGCGGGAGATCGGTCGGGCGACACTGATCGTGGCGCGAGCGGTCCCTGCTCCGGTGTGTTCTGTTCCGTCATGTCGAGGCTCCTGCATCGAACACGGAGTCAAGGACATCGTGGCCGATGGTCGGTTCGTACATGGCCGCAGTGACATCGACGAACTCTTCCCTGGCATCGTCAGGCACCATTACGTTGATTTTGGTCCGGATGGTCTGATGGCCGAATCGAAACGTGTTTACAGGTCTTGCGCGCGGTCGTAGCTTTGACAGATCCTCACGAGTCCCGAATGCAAGCGCTTGGCTTGGACAAACCGACGCGCACATTGGTTTGAGTCCGACGGAGGTGCGATCGTAGCACATGTCGCACTTCATCATCAGGTTCATGCGGGTGTTCATCTTCGGAACACCGAATGGGCACGCAAGAACGCAATTGTTGCAAGCAATACAGCGCGGCTTGCGAGCAGATTGAACGACACCATCCTCGGTCCGTTTGATTGCGTCGGCAGGACAGACTTCCGCGCAGGTAGGCGAGTCGCAATGCATGCAGATCACAGGCACGGTCTGTGTTGAACTTGCGCGATCAAGGTAGTCCAGCTGGATCATCGACTGGCCCTTGTGAGTGTCGCATTCGGCGCAGGCCTGGATACAGGACTGACATCCGATACAGCGCGCGGGGTCGACGAAGAACTCCATGGTTTCCGGAACCGGCATTGGTCGACCGCCTTCCGCTACTGTTGTGCCTCAAGAACATCCGCGTACTCGGGCGCACCGGTGGCCCTCGTTACCCGCACGGCGCAGACTTTGTACTCAGGGATCTTCGAAACCGGATCCTGCGCCGAAATTGTGAGCTGATTGGCGCTTTTGCGCCCACCCCAGTGATAGGGCACAAAGACGCAGTCCGGTCGGATCGTAGTGACAACCGAGGCTCGAAGTGTCGCGTTTCCGCGACGGCTTTCGATAAGCGTCCAGTCGCCGTCCGCGATCCCGAGTTTGGACGCCAGACGCGGATGAATCTCTACACGAGGCTCGGGATAGTGATCGACCAGAGGACCTATGCGCCGTGTCTGGTTGCCCGAGAGAAACTGGCTGACCACGCGCCCGGTTGTCAGGATGACGGGATACGCTTCGTCGACATCCTCGGCTGGACCCGAATAGACGGTCGGATGGAAGCGCGCTTTGCCATCGGGGAAGTAGAAGGGTCCAGCTCCGCGTGCGATCGGGTTCCAGGATCCTGGTTCAAACAACCGAGGGGTGCCTTGAGGAGATGGCTCTGGCGGAGAATCGGGAGTATCACTGCGGCAGGGCCAGAAGACGCCATAGTGGTCTTCAATTCGCTGGTAGGTTATACCGGAGTAGTCGCTCACGCCTCCTCGCGACGCAATTCGCAACTCCTCGAACATCGCATGGGGATCGGAAAACGTCAGCCCGCGCTCGCGGCCGAGCGCCTTCGCAATGTCCTGGATAATTCGCCAATCCTGCCGAGCGTCGCCCGGCGGATCGACCGCTTTCTTGATTCGGACTACGCGCCCTTCAACCTGCGTAACGGTTCCCTCGTCTTCTTCCTGGAGAGATCCCGGCAAAACGACATGGGCGTACCGGGCGGTCTCGCTCATGAAGAAATCGATCGCTACGTAGAAATCCAGTTTTGAAAGAGCTTCGCGAACAAAGTTGTTGTCCGGCAGCGAAACTACCGGATTGAAGCACACCGACAACAAGCCCCGAATCTCACCCGTGTGGGCCTTGCGCATGATCTCGTATGCATCGACACCGACCTTAGGCAATTCATCCGGCTGCATCCCCCAGACCTTGGCGACGTAGGCGCGGTGCTCCGGATTCCCGAGATCTCTACCCCCGGGCAGCTGGTCGCACTTCTGCCCATGTTCGCGCCCGCCTTGGCCGTTGCCCTGGCCGGTGATGGTAGCGTACCCGCACCCCTCGCGACCGATGCGTCCGGATGCCAGAACGATGTTGATGGTGCTGAGGACATTCTTGACACCCTGGCTGTGATGCTCGATCCCACGAGCATGAAGCAGGAAACTCGTTCGTGCCTTACCCCAAAGCTCGGCTGCGCGGTGGATCGCCTTTTCCGCGACACCGCTGACTTCCGCCGTGCGCCTTGGTGTCCACTCACGAACGTGTTCTGCAACCGCTTCGAACCCGACGGTGTTGTTCTCGATAAAGTCATGGTCGACCCAGTCGTTGGCGATCATCAGGTTCAGGATGCCGCTGAAAAGAGCCGCATCCCTGCCCGGCTTGACCGGCAAGTACAGATCGCAGGTTCGTGCAATGGGAGTTATGCGCGGATCCACCACGATTACCTTTGCGCCGAGGTCGCGAGCTTGCCAGATGTACTCCGTGGTGATGGGGGCACATTCAGCGACATTGGCGCCGGCAACCAGTATGACCTCGGCGCAGAGAATGTCGCTCCACGGATTGGCCGCGCGGTCTACTCCGAAGGCCTTCTTGCTGCCGGCTGCCGCACTGACCATACAAAGCCGACCGTTGTAGTCGATGTTTGCAGTGCGCAGGCACATATGTGCAAACTTGCCCATCAAGTAGGTCTTTTCGGTGGTCAGGCTCGCGCCCGACAACACCGCAAACGCATCTCTTCCGTGTTCGTTCTGAATACGCTCAATCGCGTCCGCGACGCGACGGATGGCCGCGTCGTAAGGCATGCGGCGGAACCCCGATGCCGTAGACGCATCCTTCTCATACGCGTGCAAGAGGCGATCCGGATGTGCCTGCTGAAGGTAGCGCTTCACGCCCTTGGGGCAAAGCATGCCACGGTTGAATGGAAACTCGTACCACGGTTCCACGCCGATGACGGTGTTGTCCTTGACCTTTAGCTGAACACCGCACTGCTGTCCGCAGAAGCAGCAATGCGTTTTGACATAGCGGTCGGGGTCCACTCCGCTATCGAGGCGGATATCCTCGGGGTATGCACGAGAAGGGCCGAACTCACCGATTGTCATCCGGTCAAGCGACGGCATCTGGGTTGGATCGCCATCCGTCCGATGTTTTGGCGCCGTTGCTGGGGTGTTCATGGGTGAAAATTCTCCTTGTCTTCTTGGCCGAGCGGACCTTCACCAACGCCACCATTCGCGTAGACCGGCATTGGAAGCGGTTCATCGTCCGTTGACGGCAGGGATGCTCCACCACGACGATCTCGCCACAGCAGGCTCTGCGCCATGGCGAAGGTTGCGCGACGGCAGGGCGGGCAGATCCACTGGTAGTGCTCGACTTTGCTGTCCGGAATCTCATATCGATATCCGAGTCGTCTCTCGACCTCGATCAAGTCTTTGGCATGCATCGCGGACGTAAATGCGTGTCCGCATCTGCGGCATTGGGCTTTCTCCTCTGCCCGTCCGACATCTTTGTAGAAGGACACTCCTAGCTGAGCCGGGCGCTGGAAGATGTGAAAGAACTTGCCAAACGGCAGCCAGAGGAATGTTGCAATCACGGTCACCGCGTGAAGGATGGCGATAAATGTATACCCGTAGCCTTTCATCCAGGTATAGCTCGCGGTGAGCATTAGGCCGGTCACGCTGACGGCGAAGAGCAGGATCAGCGGCATGAAGTCTTCGACAAATCGCTGCAGCGCTGCAGCGCCCTCCTCGCGCATCCGGCGCCGCATGGCCAGCATGACGCCGGCGATCACGAGGAACGACGACCAAACCAACCCGTGGAAGAGGAAGAACCCCAGTGCCGACTCGTGAGGAAACTGGAAGGCGGGAAATCCGAACACCACAGCTTCGTAGAGGGAAAGATCCCCTGGCACCGGCCGGAAGTGAAGCCACCCGAATACCAAAGGGAAGGTAATCGCAACGGCAATGATGCACCCCCACATGATGAGCAGGTGGGCAATACCGCGCATACGATCTCGCTTCAGAATGAAGCGATTTGCCGCCATATCGAGCGTGACGCGAGCCACCCACGCGCGCGCGTTGCGTAGCCGCCAGCGACGCTTCAGAAAGGCTTGCCAGCCCCGGCGCCAGTACAGTGCGGTAGGAGGCCTCGACAACCACATCGAATAGCGGTAGGTCAGCCCAAACGTTGCAAACAGAATCGAGAAGGTGTAGGCAACCAGTGCCGCATCAAAGTGGGCAAGATTGCGTGACCCAACGACAACCAAGACGCCAAGCGAAGCCGTGGCGACAATCCCCCACATCACCGAACGGAGAACGTCGTTTTTCATGGGGCTTACGTCACGCTAGCTCTCCAGATGATGAACGCAAGTGCATAAGTCGGATCGCGTTGGGTAACGGCTTGTGGGGGTTGGGCCCTAATCAAGTCTGCAGGGGAGTTGTCCGTTCGAACCGCGCGCTCACTGCTGTCGGGACGACAAACAGGGTTGTCAGTTCAATCGACATAGCGTCGATCGCCAACAGAGCCATGGATTGCTCCGCCTCCCTGCTGCGGCCATTGGTCGCCAGCACCGGATTTTGGGCGCTGCGAATGGACGTTTTGGGTATCCGGGTCGTGGTTGTGGCGCTTGCCGCACAGTTTCATCTCGACGATGGTTTTGAGATGCAAGATACTTCTGTTGCAGCGCGTCATGCCGTCAGCATGGAGGGACGTTTCTCCAAGATGGTGACGTCGCTTCCTACCTTCTCGCCTTCGACGTGCACGAGCAACAGATCCGATTGCGGCGCAAGAATTGGCGACAACTGTCGCTTCGTTTGTTTCTACACGGAGCGCGCCGAGATGGCAGTTCGTTGATGATCGCGAGGCGCGCGTCACCTAGATCTCCAGTTGCAATCGACCGCGTCTTGGACCGACGCGACGACCAGCCAGTAGCCCCCATCCGGACGCTAAAGTAGCCGGGATGCCTTGCGGCCAACCTTGTTAGTGCCAGTCATGTGGCCGCCATAAGCGAGCCAGAGCAGCGATTCGGTGGGACCTCGGCGGGTCCGTCCAACCTTCGCACATCGAGAATCTTGTTGGTCCCGATAGTTTGGCCGATTTCATTGCCGGGACCGCCTCATCATTGGGGGTTTTGATGCAGAAGGCGGACCGCATGCCACAGTTGGCGGAATTCCACCACAGGAGCATCTAGTGTATACCACGCGGCTTACAGCCTATCGGGGGTTATGCTCCAGCGGCGGGCAGCCTGATTCAGGCAGGCAATGCAGAGGGCCCGGAGATGTCAGCATCGGTTTGGGTCCGAGAACCTTATTTGTCCCGTTGGTTTACCCTGGAAGCGGGGTGGCAACGTGCACGCGTAGGCGTTTCTGTCTTGCGAGTAGCCCACGGCATGTCGGTTTGGCGTCAGCGCAGGGATGCCCACAGGATCCGCGAACACAGCGAACTCAACAGGCGGGACCAGGTCAATCCGCTACGATTTCCTGTACCGTACCCGTGCCGCTCCCTAAGTCTGAGCAGGGCAGCAATTACCGTCAAAGGGAACCTCGAGCCCTATGAGCCGGGATCATACTCGAACTAGGCGCTGGGCTGCGGAAGCATCGGCCTAAGCAACGGAACCGAAGCCCTAACCAACAATCATCGCCACGCAGCGATAACGAACAGCAAGGAAGCGCTACCGATATGAAATGAACGGAGGGAGCGGTGGTCCGCTCCCTCCATGCTACCCGCTGGCCTGGCGGGCGTGGGGACTAGTTCATCTCTGCCACAATCTTGGTTGCGGTGAGCGTGTTTGTTCCCGAGTCATACGGCCCTTCTGCCTTCAACTCGACGTACTTGCCGCTGTTGATGCCGGCTTCCAGCGCGGCTGCCGTGATCTGCACCTTGGTGTCGGCGTTGTCGTTCTGCTCAATGATCACGACGTTGCCCGCCAGCACAACGTTGGCTGTCTTGGAGACCGTCCCGGTGGCGCTTTCGAGCTGGCCGCTGATCGACAGCACCAGCGGATTGGTGGACACGATGCTGAAGGTGTTGCCTTCAAGGCTGTGGGTGTGGTTGTCTTCGCCGTGGGCGTCGTTGTCGGTCACGTCGAAGATGCCGTTGGTGGTGCGGTCGAAGTGGCCCTCGACTTCGGCGAAGCTGTTGGCGCTGATGCTGACCGGCATGCTGCCAAAGAACTGCAGCGTCACCGGGTTGCTGAACCCCGCAAACGTGCTGACCGAAACGCCCTCAATGCGGGCTACGTCCATGGTCGCCTGCAAGGCCCCCGCGTTGACGGCTGTGATCGTGCCGCGCAGCTCGGTCTCGCGCAGCTTCACAGCCTGCGCTGCCGCCGGCGTGCCGCTGCTGCCCGTGGTGCGCACTTCCATGCCGATGCGCAGGTTGCTGCTGGCGGCAACCGCGTCGGGGTCGTCCCACTTGAAGAAGGTGCTGCCGGTGTAGGTGATGGTCTGGGTGCTGCCCGGGGTGAACCCGCTGTCGCGAGACTCGGTGACCAGCATGTCGAAGCTGCCGGTACCAAGCGAAAGCACCAGGCCCTGCGCCTCGGGGCCGTCGAACCCTGACAGCCCGTCCTCAAGCTCGATCTTGGTCGCGGTCACGGCGTTCTGCGCGGCGTTGAACAACCCGTCCACTTCGACGATGTTGCCGGCCTGCACGATTGTCGTCAGGTCGAACCCCGCCGAGCCTGCGGACGTGAACGTCCCGTTGGCTTCGACGATGGTGTTCGCATTCAGGATCACACGGACGGTTCCCGCGCCCAGGGTTACAGCCATTTCCATGGGGCGAACCGCCTGCACCACGCCCTTGAAGTCTTCGACGTGCTGGCCACCGGTGGGCGTATCGTCCACCCGGGCGATGATGAGCGGGCTAAGGGTGAGCGACCCGCCCGGTCCGGTGACCAGGTTGCTTACGCTGTTGTTGACGTCAAAGTCGATCTCGAAAAGCAGGTTGTTCTGCCCGACGCGCAGCGCCGGTTGAAGCTGGATCGTCACGGTGCCTGAAGTTGCGGGGTTGATCGTCAGGTTGTTGGCGGCGTTGTCCACAGCCACTGCATTGATGAAGCTGAGGTCGATGCGGTCGTAGTCGCCGGGCTTGAGCTGCATGTTGCCCAGCAGGTGGTGGATGCCGCGCAGACGCAGCAAGTTGACGACGGTGGTCTGGCCAGGCTTCTGCGGGAACACCTGGGTCGGCGCGCCGGCGGTGTTGAAGATCTGAAGGCCGGTGACCTCGACCTGAAACACGGAAAGCTCGTCGCTGGGAGCGTCGGTCAGCGCGAAGGTCACGCTGCCGTCGTCCGATCCTCCGCCGCCACCGCCTCCATCTTCACCCGAGCAGGCGGCGAGGGTCAGCAGCAGCGCCGCGAGCGGCAACATCATCATCCAGTTTTTCATGGCACACTCCTTGGTCTCATCGCCGGAAGACTTCGGGAACCCATGCCCCCGCGACCCGGCCCACGTTGTTGATGCAACAGAGCGCACGGTGTGCCAATCGCTGTGACAAGTCCGGGAACGGCCTGACGAAGCGGCTTATAGGGCAGCGCGAGGTATCGGCGCGGACCGGCTGTATGAAGTTTCATACAACCGCAACACCCGTGTCGAAATCTTCAAGCGGGAGTTTGCGGGTCTGAAATGTCCGAAGTCATGAGCCCAGCTCGTATTTCTTGAGCTTGTACGCGATGTCGCTGCGTGAAAGGTGCAGCATGCGCCCGGCTTCCGCCTGCACGCCGCCGGCGTCGTGCAGCGCGCGCTGCAGCACGGCCTTCTCGATCTCGCTGAGCAGCTCACGCAGGTCCAGCTCGTGCGGCAGGCGCGCGACGATGG
>CAZNBU010000101.1:0-9627 GCA_964571035.1 uncultured Planctomycetaceae bacterium
CAGTGCTGATCTTCACCTTGGCGCCGCCTTCTTCGGTGACATCGGTGGTGGTCTGCGTGCCGTCAAGAATGTTGGTCGTGATCGAGTGCTGCTTGAAGTCCATCACGGAGACGTTGACGTCAACGACCGTGGTCGTGCGAGTGCGCGTCTTCAGGCCCTTGATGAACTTGACCGAAAGGTCAACTGCCTCGCCCGCGGGCTTGTCTTCCGCGGCCGGCGCCGGCTTTTCTTCAGGCTTCGGGTCCTGCGCAAGGGCAAGCCCCGAAAGCGCAGCCAGCAACATGCAGGCCGCAAACAGCGCATAAGTCTTCTTCATAATGGATCCGTTTCTCTTAAGGGGGATGGCCCCAACCTTGTGACAGAAGCGACCGTGGGACTATACGCAAACCTGTTCCGCTTGCGAAGGTCTTGGCTATCATGCGGCTACACCCGATTCACAACGGTCTGGGGGCGGGATGTCTGCGGAACTGACACTGCTTTTCCTTGAGAAGCGCGTTGAAGCGTCGCGCCTGTGCGCCTCGGTGACTGAACCGTACGCCACCGGGCAGGAACCCGCCAACGGCAAGCAGCTCGCCGCCGACTACGCCTACGTGGCCAAGCAGCTTGAGGGCACGTACGCGGACCTGAAGAAGCTGGATGAAGGCCTGCTCAAGGACAAGAGCCTCGAAGCCGGCGACATCCGCCATATCCGGGGCCGGCTTGCAACGGCTGTCGGCGAAGTCGCCCGCGCGGCGCAGGATTTTTCGGCGCAGATCCGCTTCTTTGAAGCCATGAACCCCAACGACGCCGCCACCACCAAGCCGGCGCTGGAGCACTTCGAAAACATCGAAAAATCCACCCGCGACTTCACCGTGCCTGACGCGCCCGAAGAGGGCGCCGAGCTCGCGCCCGCCGACGACACCGGCCTCAAGGACGAAGACGTTGACCCGATGCTGATGTAGCTGGTCTATCTCCCGTAGTCACTCTTTCGGGCGGGTTGCACAATCTGGGCGACTTTCGCTGCCCACCCCACAAGGGATCATCGACGCATGGCCTACAGCGAAGAACTGGCGGAGCGGATTCGCGCGGCGCTTGGCAAGCGCAAGGGCGTCGGCGAGATCAAGATGTTCGGCGGGCTGTGCTTCACGCTGAACGGCAACATGGCTTGCGGGGTGATGGGCGACTCGCTGATGGCACGCGTGGGCGCCGAGCAATACGACGCCGCGCTGAAGCAGAAGCACGCCAAGCCGATGGATTTCACCGGTCGCGAGATCAAGGGCATGGTCTACGTAACCGCCGAAGGCGTGCGCACATCCGCACAGGTCAAGCCATGGGTCGAACGCGCGGTGAAGTTCGCGGAGGCGCTGCCGCACAAGAAACCGAAAAAGAAGGCGAAGTAACGGCAAGGCAATCTCGCACAGAGATCGCAGAGCGCGCCGAGAAAAAGCAACCACGGGTTCACACGGATAAACACAGGCCTCAATCTGACGCGTGGTTCGTGTTCAACCGTGTTTACCTGTGGTTGTTCTTGCCCTTCTCTGCGGACTCTGCGATCTCTGCGCGAGGCTGCTTTTCAAGCACCGACCCGCCGCCGTCTGCGCCAGACGAGCATTGCGCCCGCCAGCGCGAAGCCGGCTGGGCCCGCGGGGGCTCCGGCAGCGCACCCGCCGCTTCCGCTTGAATCGCCGCCGCTGCCGGTGCCGGAATGCTCGACCTTGATTGCGAACCCGAAGTTCGTGGTGGCCATGCCGTCCGATAGCGTCAGCGTAACCGCGTACACAGTGCCGACCGGCCCGAACAGTCCGTTCACCGCCTGCACCTGGTGCTGGTACGGCGCGGTCGTGGGCAGCCGGTTGAAGTTGGCTTCGCTCCAATTGCCCGCGGTCGCGAGGTTGGTCACTGAGGCGGAGATCGAAACCTGGTCCATCTGCGCGTCGTCCACGTGCAGGATGATGCCCGCGCTGTTGAGCGTAAACGTCGCCGACACCGGAATGGTGGACCCGTTCGCCACGTTCGATCCGCCCAGCGCCGTCACCTGGATCGTCGGCGGCGTGTTCTGCGCGCACAGCACACCCGCAAACACACCCACCGCCAGCAAAAACAACAGTCGCATGCCTCTCTCCATCGGCGCCCAGCCGCAAGCAAACCTAGCTTGAGCAAGTCGCAGGTACAACAATCGGGTCCGTAAAAAGAAACCGGGGACCGCTTTCGCGGTCCCCGGCGTCAATTCAGTCCAGCTACTCCGAGGGCTGCCCACCCACACACCCCAGCGGCCCGAAGGGCACCGGCCCCGGCAGCACGAGGTAGACGTGCGTGTCGGTGGTGAGGTTCATGTTGATGTGGTCGAAGAAGTCCTTCAGTTCTTCCATGTCGTCATGGATCGTGCCGGCGGTGGTCACCACCGGGTTCGCGCACAGCAGCGCGTTGGCAATGGCAAACACTTCCTCGATGTTGCGGCGCTGGCCGTCCCAGTCCACGAATACGCCCGGTGCGTCGCTCATGAACCCGGCGTAAACGTTCAGCGCGGTTGTCGCCAACTGGATCGACAGCTTGTGGGCCATGTTGTCTTCCGGCCCGCCGGCTGTGTACCACGCCCGCACAGTGTTGCGCGCGGCAACGGCGTCGGTCTCCGAGAGCACAAGCGCGTTGCCGTCGTTGTCCACAAGGCACAGCGCGTTCAGCCGTTGCGCCCACTCCGGGAATGCGGCGTCATAGCGTGCAACGCTCTGTGGGCTCGCGCCCCAGAACCCACGCGTGCGGCCCAGACCAAGGTGGCACTGGATCGCGACGTTGCCGAACGCAACAACCACGCTTTCGGTGGTCGGCGTGGTGATCACGTTCTGCGAAAGCGGCGTGGTGTTGATGTACGGCTGCTGCATCACTTCGGTGACGATGTACTCGGTGCCGTCGCGCGGCACGATGAAGTGCATCAGCCCGTTGGAGTCCGTCACACCCGCATTGACCAGCGAGTTGTCGCTGGCGAGGCGCAGCTCCATCGGCCACCCGGCGATCGCCGGCTCGCTGCTAAGCGAATCCCAATCGCCGTCCAGATTGAGGTCGTAGAATTTGTAGACCAGGATGTCGGTCTCCGGCGGCGGTGGCGGAAGCACCGGCTCGCGCACCTTGAAATTGTCGGTCTTGGACGAGTTGTTGGCGAAGCTCGACTCGTTCGACACCCAAACCTTGTACTCGCCGCCGTTGTTGCCGGTGGCGTCGTAGCCTTGCTCGCTGGGCGCGCTGGCTTTGTTGACGATCGCCCACAACTGGTAGCACTGCGCAAACTCGCCGTTCACCACCGTGATCGGCTTTGGCGTTGCGGTCAGCGTGCTGCTGCCGAGCAGCGTGCCGTTCGGCTCGGTCACTTTCACGTAATAGCTGCCGTTCGGCAGGCCCGCCGCGCCGGGCTTCTTGGGCCCGCCGTTCAGGTAGACATCCATCCGGCTTGCATAGATGTTGCCGTTGACCTGCGTGCAATCCGCATTGGTCGTAAAGATCGCGCCCGCGACCGGCGGCGCAGCCTGCACGCCAAGGCCAGCCACGAGCGCCAGAATCAGTCCCGCGCACGCAACGCGCGCGCCCCATAGCATCGTTGTCATGGAAACCCCCGACTAACTTGAACCTGCCCTCGCGCTTCTGATCAGGCCCAGCGCCTGAATGAAGGGAGCGGGCGCAACGATAGTCGCTTAGGTCACTTCGGGTCAAGTTAATTGCCGCGTTTGCACATCCTTAGTGCCATGCAGGAACTGACATCTTGAAGTGGTTGCGCGAAGCGGCCTTGAATGCGCCGCAAATGCACCAACCCGGCGTGGGCGCCGGGTTGGGGGGACCTGCCAAATTGTCTCTACCATGCCCGCCTGCGTCGCAGCACTAGAATGCCAAGGCCGAGAAGCGCCGCCCAAGGAAGCGCGGGCAACCCCGTTGTGCACCCGGCGCCCGGGTCGTCCCCCGACCCCTGGGTGGAGCCCGGGCCCAGCACCGCGCTGGCTGGCGGCGAGGTCGTCATCGGTTCACACACCGGCGACAGACCCTCGTTGATCGACTCAAACAGGTCCTTGTACGCCTCCTGCAGGTTGCGCTCGGCGCTGGGCTCCGTGGTCAACGGGTGCGTGCCCAGCAGCGCGCTGGCGTCGGCGATCACCGTGGACAGCAGCACCTTGTTCCCCATCCAGTCCACGTGCGGGTCGGTCAGGGTGCCGAACCCGCCGGCTTCTACATTCAGCACCGTGGCTGCGAGGTGTGTGGATAGGATCGAAGCCATGTTGCCGTGCTGCGCCGCCACAATCCACGCCGCGAAGTCCGCGTGCGCCGCATCGAAGTCGCCGACGGGCACGTCGTAGGCGTTGCCGGCTGAATCCACCAGGTTCAGGTTGTTCAGCGCGTCGCGCCAGGCGGTGTCGTGCGGCAGAAGCGTCGCCTTGCCGTTCTTGTTGTGCCAGAACCCTTTGCCTTTGCCCAAGTCGAAGTGGCAGTCAAACGTGGTCTGCGCAGCCATTGAGCCAGCCGCCAGCACCAGCACTGCAGTCAGGACGCTCAATCTCATGGGTGCCTCCGTCATCTGGAACCTGCCCCCTGGGCGCGCAACACGCGCGCGAAACAGCGAGCAAGGCTAGCGAGAACCGGCGCCCAACCCCAGAACAAAAGCGCCCATCGCGCACAACCGCCGGTGCGAGAAACCCATTTGGCGGGAATAAGGCAACCCGCCGCGTGGGAGCGCATTCTGCACCCCGCCGCGGAAAAATGTGGATGGTGGTTGCGGTTGTGGTAATTTGTTTGGGCAGCTCTTTCAAAACCGTGCGGAGGACCAGCTATGCTTGCTCGTATCGCAATGAGCGTGGCGGCATCTTTGGGGGCCGGTCTTCTCGCAGCGCAGACAACGCTTGATTTCCAGGACACGGTATCGCGCCACCGGGTGCATGCCCATCAGGTCGAGGTGGAACACGGCCTGACGCCGCAGCCGGTCGATGTCGCGATGGCGTTCACCACCACCAGCGAATCGGGGCTGGTGGTCACGATGTACGACCTGGACGGGCTTGCGCGCCTGACACCGCTGGGAAAGCGCCACTCGGTACAGGGCCCCGGCTCGGTCGCGACCACGTGGCAACTGCCGGCGCGCAGCGGCACCCGCCAGCTGATGGTTACGCTTGAGATCGCCAGAAGCTCTCCGGGCGCGGAGTCCGACTACGTGGGCACGATGAGCGTCATCAAAGGGAGCCTGAAGCACAAGGGGTTTCAGACCCGCGGGCCGACCACCGGCTCAAGGGTGTGGTTCGGCCGCATCGCGCAGTTTTCCGGCGCGCACCGGGGCAAGGACACGCTGGCGATGGACGTTGAGCTCGACTTCGGGCCGGTGCCCCACCGCACCACGTTCGCCGTAACCACGGATGCCAGCGGGGTGAAGCGCCACACCCTGATCGACCTCAAGGCGGATCGGCCCGTGGTGATGCGGCGCGCGCAGGCGGGCAACCCGGTGATTCAGGAATCGTACACGTACACGACGCAGGCGTACTCGGGGCGCGTGAAGTTCCGGGTAGAGATGAAGGGCAGCGGCGACGCGGGGTGGATCACGCACTCGTTCGCCATAGGCCCGGACGTAAGCATCAAAGGCGTAAGCGACCCGTGGAAGGATCTCGAAGAAGAAAAATCAAGCGACTGCACAGCCCGAGGCGGAAGCAACCACTGGCCAGCCCTGGCAATGGCAGCCCCCCTGGCATGGGCCATCGTCCGAAGACGAAGGCGCGCCACCAACGTGAACGGTGCATAGAACGTCAGGCCGGGGTGGATCGCGGAGCGATCGTACCGCAGCGATGCACTGCATCGCGAGGATCCCGGCCCCTTGTTCTGGCCCGTTCAACCTTCGACCGCGCACGAACCGTGGTGCGAACATGCATCCCAAAGAAGGGCCGGCATTCGCATGCCGGCCTGACGTGGTTCGCCATTCAATCGCTGTTCGTTCCATCCAGCCAATCGCATGCATCAAGCCTTGGCGGGTGCACCCGAACCGTCGGGCGGCAAATGGCGGCGAGCATAAGCAAGGCAGGCGTCAATGTCCTCGCGTTCAAGCCACTTGTACCCGCCAAGGATCGTCTCTACAGAATCGCCCGCAGCCAGCATTTCGAGTATGTGCTCAACGGCAAGTCGCCGCCCACGAATGATCGGCTTGCCACCGAAAATCGCCCGGTCAGTGGTGATGCGCTTCAACAGGTCGTCGTCATGCACAGGAGCACCTGTCGATGAAACGGATTCACGATTCGCCGGAGCGGCAATCCACGCACAGGCGCCCCACCGTGGCCGACAACCGGAAGGAAGATCATCGGTGCCGCCAAGCCTGTCACTCGAATGTTCTAAGGAATGGCTCCCTCTTCCCAAAGAGCTTTCCGGCTGGATCGTCCCACTCGGCGCGGGTGACACCCCATCCCGATTGCGCTTCAGCGAACGTCAGCCATTCAGGCATGGGGCTGTCGGACCATACAACCGGTACTTTCTCTCCACCGGCATTGCGCCAGTTTCGGGAGTTCCAAGTGATAGCCACATAGCGAGGAAACAGGCCTACCACGATCTCCTGCTGGCGCGAGCCACCGTCGCGCGTCGGCATTTCCACCGTTCGATTCCCGAGAGCCGCTCGCTGTCGATTGTAAATCATGTGCCGTAGCTCCGAACCATCGGGAGCTGTGTATGAGATGCTGGCGTGCGAAGCGGGAGCAGTCACCGAATCATTGCCCATCAGGCTTACGAGCTTGCTTGACACGTCCGAGCCCACCAAGCGCGAACTCTGCAAGCCAATCCACAAGTCGGCTCCTTTCGCGTCAGCAAGCGGTGCCCGTGTAAGGCGGCTGCCTCCGTCTACAATTGCGGAGTCCAACGCAGCCTGGAGGTCTCCCATTTGTTTGAGCTCCAATTTCTCCTTGGCGCCAGTCAATTTGGGCACTATGGCAACAGCAAGTATTGGGAGCGTCATGCTTGCGATGGCTAAGATCAGGCCCGCGGTAGCCAGGCCTTTGCTTCCCTCAACCTTGGCGCGGGAGAGTCCCATACCGCTGAAAACTATCCCAACGATGTTGGTAAGCGGCCATAAGCACGGAACGAAGGACGCTAGGCCCAAACCAAAGCCCCACTTCGCAGGCCAATTGCTCGGCTGCTTCAGCGGCGGCCCGTATGCTGACGGACCACCGGATTGATAGCTATCGGGCGGTGGGATTGGGTGTGATGACGGAGGGTAAGGTGCGCCGGCGACAGAAGAGCGGCGCGCCAGTTCCGCCTCAACTCGCTTTTGCACCATCTCGTCTAGCTTGCGGTGCTGTTCGCGTTGGCTGGCGATTTCGTTGAGTGCGCCAGGTGCTACTCGCTCCAACACATTGGCTGCCAAAACGGGCTCACCGGTTTGGGCATCAAAGATCTCTGCATCTGGCCCAATCTTCCCAGCCTTCAACGCGCGTGCAACCTTAGACTCCTCATACGGCCCTGCGCACCTGCCGCTCATCGTGATGTAGTATTTGCGCATGATTGCCCCTAGGCAGCAACCCTTGTCGACAGATGTAAATTAGCGGCCGGCGCGACATTGAACTCGGAAGTCGCCAACGTTTAGCCCCGAGCTTACGCTCGGGGCTGAACGTTGCATCTACTTTTGCCAGTCTTCGAGTGAATCGAGGAACTGCTCCAGTGGCATTTCCCCCAGCTCGCCTTTGTCTCGGGACCTGGCGTTGATGGTTCCGTTGCCCTGCTCCTTTTCGCCCAGCACCAGCGCGTACGGGATCTTCTGCAGGGACGCCTCGCGGATTTTGTAGCCTACCCGGTCGTCCTTTAGATTCACTTCGCTGCGCAGGCCCTTTTCCAGCAGCTTTGCGTTCACCTGCTTTGCGTAGTCGCTGAACTTTTCGCTTACCGGGATGATCTGCACCTGCACCGGCGCCAGCCACAGCGGGAACGCGCCTGCGAAGTGCTCGATCAGGATCCCCATAAAACGCTCGACGCTGCCGTAGCACGCGCGGTGGATCATCACCGGTGTGTGCCGCTGACCGTCCGCGCCGACGTACGCCAACCCGAACCGCGCCGGCATGCTGAAATCAAGCTGGATGGTGCCGCACTGCCAGGATCGCTTCAGCGAATCGCGGATGTGGAAGTCGATCTTCGGGCCGTAGAACGCGCCGTCGCCCTCGTTCAACTGGTACGCGACGCCCTTTTCTTCAAGGGTTTCTTTCAGCGCGCTTTCCGCCTTCTCCCACACTTCCTCGCTGCCGATGCTTTTCTCCGGGCGTGTCGAAAGCTCGATGTGCACGTCGTCCAGGCCGAACGCGCCGTAGATCTCCTTGAAGAAATCAATCAACAGCGCGATCTCGCCCTTGATCTGCTCCGGTGTACAGAAGTGGTGCGCGTCGTCCTGTGTGAACGCCTGCACGCGAAACAGCCCGTGCCGCACGCCGCTAAGCTCGCGCCGGTGTACAAGGCCCATCTCGGCGAAGCGCAGCGGGAACTCGTTGTGGCTGTGAAGCCGTGTACGGTACAGCATCAGGTGCCCCGGGCAGTTCATCGGTTTGACGGCCATGGGGCGCTCTTCCTCGACGTTTTCGTTGACCTTGTCGGGGTTCTTCTCGTCGCGCAGCTTCATCTTGGTGAAGAACATGTTCTCGAGATAGTTCTGGTAGTGGCCGCTGGTGTGCCACATCTGCTCGCTGAGCACTAACGGTGTCTTCACCTCTTGGTACCCGCGCCTGCGCAGGTTCTTGCGCATGAAGTCCACCAGCAGGTTCCAGATCTGCGCGCCCTTGGGGTAGAAGAAGGGGAAACCGGGCGCGTCTTCGTCCATGAAGAACAGCTCAAGCTGCTCGCCCAGCACGCGGTGGTCGCGCTTGCGGGCTTCTTCGAGGAACTTGAAGTAATCCTCCAGCTCGGCCTTGCTGAAAAACGCGATGCCGTACACGCGTTGAAGCTGCTCGCGTTCTGCATCCGCACGCCAGTAGCTGCCGGCGACCTTGGTGAGCTTGACGTGCTTCAGCCAGCTTGTGTCGGGCACGTGCGGGCCGCGGCAAAGGTCGATGAACTCGCCGTGCTTGTAGAAGCTGAGCTCCTCGCCGCGTTCTTTGATGCCGGCGACGAGTTCTTGCTTGAACTTGTTGTGCCCGCCGTCGATGGCTTTGTAGCGCTGGTAGAACTCGTTGGCGTCGTCGTAGGGGCTGACGCAGCGCACGAAGGGGTGGCCCTCTTTGACGATCTTCTGCATCTCGGCTTCGATGCGCGGGAAGTCGTCGGCGCTGATGCGGCCCTCGGGCATGTAGATGTCGTAGTAGAAGCCTTCGTCTACGACCGGGCCGATGGTGAGTTGCGCCTTCGGGAACAGCCGCAGGATGGCGTCTGCCATCAGGTGCGCAGCCGAGTGGCGCAGGACCTCCAGGGCCTCTTTGTCCTTCTTGGTGAGGATCTGGACGTCGGCGCCGTCGGGCAGCGGCTTGGCGAGGTCAACGATGGCGCCATTGACTTTCGCCGCCACGGCGACGCGGGCGAGGCCATCGGAGATTGCTTTTGCAAGGTCGGCGCTGGATGCGCCATCGGACAGTTGCTTTGCGCTGCCATCCGGCAGCTTCACGCTGATCATGATTGTCTCCACATGCGCGCGACGGACACAAACCGTCGAGCAAACCAGCCCGGTGGATACGG
>CAZNBU010000102.1:0-9614 GCA_964571035.1 uncultured Planctomycetaceae bacterium
GATCACCGAAGAGTTCGAGGTCCGCCCGGGCACCGTCGTCAATGTTGGCACAATCCGGATGCTGACTCCAAAGACAGTTGCAGTTCGGGTGGCGGATACAGCCGGCACTCCCATTCGCGACGCTGCCGTTTCCGTGAACGTTGCCACGCCGGACGGCCTGGACCCGACGCGTTTCTTCGCACCCGAAGACACTGGGGGCACTGCGCAACTCGGCTCTGGAACCACCGACGAATCCGGCAGGTTTCAGAAAGCGCTTCCGGCGGAGCAGTTGCTCTATCTGTCCGCTTCGCACCCGGAGTTCCTGGCGTCGCGCAAGACTGTTCACCCGGGCGACGCCGCTGAGCCCACGGTTGTCCTGTCGCGCGGCGCAACGATTCGAGGCTCCGTCAAGCGCGACGGCGCCCCGCTGAAGGAAAGGGCCGTGTGCCTTGAACGTCAGGAAACGCCAGCGGACTTACAATTCGAGTACGATTCCAGGTTCCGGCATTCGCCGACCGATGGGTGGCAGATCGCCTTCGCGTACACGGACGAGGACGGGAAGTTCTCGCTCAATCGGCTCCCACCCGGTACCTACAAAGTCTCCTACTGCCAGAGCGAACGGCGCGAGGTTGTTCCTCGGCATCTTTGGGCGACCTTCGAGTCCACGCTCGAAACAGCTCTGATCGTCGCCGGCGAGCACGCGTACGACGTCGCTTTTGATCTGCCCGGCGATGTCACGCCTTCTGTGGCAGTCAAACTCAACGGCAACCCATGTGCCGGCGCCAGGGCGTGGCTTGAGCCCGAAGACGGTCATGTCTACGAGATCCTGTACTCCCTGTACGACCCGGACCGCAAACCTCCAACCACCGACGATCGCGGGCGGATCACTCTGCCGTCGCTGCCGGAAGGCAGGTACAGGCTTGTTGTGGAGGCGCCGGTCGGAGAGTCGCTGATTATTTACCGGCAGGAGGTAGCCCTGAGCCAAGGCAGCCACGACTTCGCAGTAAATCTCAACCCCGCCAACCACGAACCCGGTTAGCCAAGAGACTGGGAGGGGATCAGACCCCTTGGGTTGCCCGAAGCAGACTCCATGAGCATCCCGGATGATTGATCGCTACAGTGCACGCACGGAACGAACCGATGAAATTGTGAGGGCCGTCGATGGTTCCGGATTCCCAGACCGCTTTGTCCCCGCGCTCCACATGTTGTTTCTTTCGCTTGAGGGCTCCGTGATTCAGCTCTTTTGTAGATCGTGGTTTGCGGGCGTCGTAGCGGCGAGCATGTGCGTGGTATTGGGTGCATGCGGCCAATACCCGCTGCTGCCCTGGAGTGCGCATGCCGTAGTTGGACCACACGATCGGCTATCAGAGGTCAACAGCGGCATCTCCAGTCTAGCGCTTAGCTCGCCGACATCGGACCAGGTGGATTCAATAGGTCGGTTTACGAAGCTGCGCCGAATTCATGTCTCGGGTTGGACGGGTGACGGGCCTATCTCATTTGAACCCACAATGGGTCTTGAACACTTGCGTGAGGTGGAACTGCTTTCCAACCGGCACTTGCGTGACACACATCTGGCAGCATTGAACTTGAAGAACGTGAGGTTCTTGCGAGTGAATGCATGTGTCCATGTTACGACTGGCGTGTTGGAGCATATTCCCAAGAACAATGTGCTGGAGACATTGGACCTGCGAGAATGCCCGCTGATTGATGACAGCATCGTCAAACACGTCGGGCGATTACAAGGCGTGAAGACATTGCGTATTGACTTCACCGGTGTGTCGCTCGAAGGGGCAGAAAGACTGCAGCTGCTGCTGCCCGACTGCTCGATCGATGTGTTAGAAGTGCATACGTAGTCCGTCGAAAATGAACCGGGCGCCCTTTCGGGCGCCCGGTCTTGTTCTGGCTACGGTGTGTAGCGGAGGTTGTTGGGCAGGGCTTCGGTTCCGTGGCCTATGCCGCTTAGGATCCACAGCTTGCCGTCGTGGGCTACTCCTGCGCCGAAACCGGTGCCCCAGTCGGCGTCGGTCAGCCTGGTCATTGTTCCGCCGTTGCCCTGGGCGTTGGGCTCGAATCGGTGCAGCGCGCGGGTGCCTACAAAACTGTTGTCCCACCCGCACCAGATGTACAGCGCGCCGTTCATGGTTGCGTACATAGGATAGTACCCGCCGCCGGTGCTCAACTGCGGAAACGCGGCGCTGGTGGCGGTCGCTGTCGCCTGCGTGGTGCCAACTGGGCTGGGCTCGTACATTTCCACGCTGCTTGAGATCGCGCTGCCGCTGCCGCTCTGGCCCGGTGCGCCTTCACGGCCAGCCGCTAGGTAGATGCGCCCGCTGATCATGCTGACGGCTGGAAAGCGGCGCGGGGTGTAGGTGACCGCGCCGAGTTTGCGGTGCCATGTGCCGGAACCCGCGCCCGAGGTCGGGCATTCGAGCATCAGCACGGCGTTGTGGAACTTCTTGGTGTACGTACCGGCGCCTGCGCTGTCCTCAATCTGGTAGCGCCCGCCCACGAAGTAGATGCGGTCATCCGCGTCCGCCGCGGCGTCCGTGATCGCGAACCCGCCTTCGCCCCACCCCAGGATGTTGAGCGCGCCTTCGGTGGAGGGCATCTCGGCGATCTGCTCCCACGAGCCCGCCAGCGGGTGCGCGAGCGCCGCGCCACCGCCGTCCGCCACTTGCAGGCGGTAGACGCTGCCCCAGAAGTCGCCGCTGGTGTGGCCGCCTGACGGCACTCCGATCTCGCCGCCGGCTACGTAGATGTACCCGCCGTAGGTGTGCTGCACGAACCCAGCCGCGTGGTAGCGAAGCTGGTTGGGCAGGGGCTTGTTGATGTCCTCGAACTTGAACTGCTTGTCGGTGGGGATGCCCGCGCGGTCAGTGTGGAAGACGCGCACGTTGTCGAGGCCCGCGGCTTCGAACCCGCCGAGCACGTAGATGGCGCCCTCGGTGGGGTAGTCCGGGTGCGGGGCCACGACCATGGCATCGCCCCAGGTGGCCCAGACCGGGTTGCCGTTGGCTGGATCGTACTTGCGGCGCTCGCCCTTGATCTGCCAGTAGTCGCCGGCGGCGGAGTCATAGAAGCGCACCTTGATGTCGCGGGTGGCTTTGAGGCCGTTGTCTTCGACCTGCACGGTGAAGGTGTACAGCCCGAACTCGGTGGGCGTGCCGGTGAAGTGGCCGTTGGTGCCGAAGGTGACGCCGTTGGGCAGCGTGCCGTTGACCAGCGTCCAGGTGCCGGTGCTGGGCGCGCCCTGGTTCAGCGCGCTGGCGGCGACATCGACGGGGCCGGCTGCGCTGTCGGCTTCGAGCAGCGTGGTGGGGACGGTGAGGTCATTGAAGGTGACGCGGAATGTGTAGGCGTTGCGGTTCCAGAGGCCGAGGTTCGCGTCGCCGGGGGTGTTGATCTGCAAGTAGTAGAAGCCCGGTTGCGCGTTGGGGTAGACGATCAGCTCGTCGTCTTGGTTGACGCGGACGGAGTCTGCCACCACCAGCACCTGGTGCGTCGGCGGGCCGGTGTAGTACCAGAGGTAGGCGTCGATCTCGCCGACCAGGAAGCGGAAGAAGACTTCGATTTTGATCTCGCCGACGGTGGCGATGTTGAAGCGGAAGTAGTCGTCGCCGTCGGGCTTGGGGATGTTCAGGTCGGAGTTGAGTGTGAGCGGCGCGGCTTGCACGTGGCGGTCCGCCATGGTCAGCAGGCCCGGCGGTGTGTTGCCCGGGAAGAGCTGGGTGCCGGATGCTCTGGTGTCGTTGGGCTCGAGGGTGTCTTCGGCGTAGTTGTAGGGGATGCTCTCGTCCACGATCAGGTCGAGCGTGGCGGTGTCGTGCACCAAGCCGCCGACCGTCATCTCGACGACCACTTCAAACAGCCCGGTGGCGGTCGGCGTGCCGCTGAACTCGCCGGTCGCGCTGAAGCTGATGCCCGCCGGCAGGTTCGCCGACGTCACGGCAAACGTGGGCGCCGTGGCGTTGTGGGTAAGCTGGTTGGTGTACGGCTGTCCGCGGATGGCGCGGGCCAGCGTCGAGGTGGTGATCTGCGCGGGCGCGATGACCTCAAGCGCGATGGTGCGCGTGGCGGTCTTGCCGGCGGCGTCGGTGCCGGTGACTTCAAGGCTGAGCGTGCCGATGCCGGCGGGAACGCCCGTCACCTCACCAGTGAGCGAGAGCGAGAGCCAAGCCGGGGGCGTGTACCCCACAGCCCAGTCAAAGGTGACGGGCGCCGTGCCGTTGGATGCGCTGAGTTGTGCTGAATAGGCGATGCCCTCGACCGCGTCGGGCAGGGCCGCCTGCGTGATGGTGAACGTTTCTTGGCTGCTGTCGTTGCTGCCGTTGCCGCCGCCGCAGGCTGCGAGCAGCAGCGGCAGTGCGAGCAGCGTGAGTATCCGTTTCATGTTCCTCTCCGATGTTGTACTGAGACTCATTTGCAATGTGGTCACAAAAGAAAGCCCGCGGCAGTCGCCCACCGCGGGCCTTTGGCTACGGGTTGATGAACAGCAGGCGCACCTCGTTCTCGTGGTTGTGGACCGAGTACAGCAGGATGCGGCTGCCGAAAGCGAACGCCTGCAGCTCGCCCAGGTCGCCGCCGACGTCCTTGATGATCGTGCGCCACTTGCCGGTGGAAGGGTCGAACTCCTCGACGCTGCCGTTGCGCGCGAACCCGGTTTCGTCGTTGACGATCACGGGGCTTGATCCGCCCACCAGGTACAGCTTTCCGTTGAGCGGGATCAACTTGGGCGAAAGGCGCACGTTGCTCGGGCGCGCGATGGTGCTCCACTCGTTCTTGGCGAAGTCGTAGACGTCGCAGCGGTCAACCTCTTCGAAGTCCTTGGTCATGCCGCCGACGATGTAGTACTTGCCCCCCATCACCGCGCCGCCGAAGGCCCGGCGCTTGGTGGGCAACTTGGTGTCGAGCGCGACGAATGCCTTCTCTTCACCCTTGGTGTCGTAGCACCACACGGTCTCGGATTCCTGGAAGCGCTCCTTCTTGCCGCGCGCGGGGTCGAAATTCAGGCCGCCGAACAAGTAGACCTTGCCGCCGTGCTCCGCCACGCCGAACTGAGTGAGCGCGTTGGGGATCTGCAGCTTCGCCGGCTCCCAGACGTCGGCGTCAATGCTGTAGCGCAGGATCTCATCGGTGCTGACAGCCGCGTTACCGTCATGCCAGAACCCGCCGACGGCGTAACCGAACTTCTCGGCGAAGCGGTCGTCGGTGCCGGTCAGGAAAGTCTGGAACGACTGGCGATTCACCGGCAGGTTGGCGATGCGCTCGGCGTTCATGCCGGCGAGGCTGATCTTGAACGCCTCGTTGATGAAGTTCTCCGGCGCGAACTGGTGGTCCTTCACAGCGTTGTTGCCGCCGAAGACGTACAGGTTGTTGTTGTAGAAGAAGATGCCCTGGCGAACTTTCGCGGTGCCGGGCGCGGGCAGTGTCACGCGGGTGATTTCCGGGCCGGTGCGGGCGGGGTTGATCCACTCAATGTTGCGCACGTGGCCGCCGCGCATGGTGCCGCTGATCGCCGCAAGCTCATCGCCTACCGCCACAAGCCGCAGGAAGAAGCGCGGGAAGGTCATGCTTCCTTCATCGCGCCAGGTCTCTTCGCCCGGGGCGTGGCTGAACAGGCCGCCCTGGAACGTGGTGGCGTAGACGCGGCCGTTGAGGTGATAGGCGCTGCAGCCAAAGGCCATGCCGGGCATGTCGGGGCCGGTGCTCCACTCGTTCTTTTGCACGTCGTACATGTGCACGGCGTTCGACATCTTGTTTTCCGACGTCATGCCGCCGATCGCGTACAAGTTGCCGCCGGCTTGCGCCAGCGCGAGCGCTCGTGTGCGAAAGGGCTGCTCGATTGACTTCCACTCAGGCTTCTCAGCCGATGGGTTCATCACCAGCACCGTGTTGTGCCAGGCTTCCTGGTTGGTCTCGCGCGAAAGCTCATCGTTGGCCAGCTTCCACCCGCCCGCGACGTAGATCTTGCCGTTGATGACGACCGCGTCGTGGCTGGAGCGCGCTTCCGGCAGGGCCGGCAGGTCGGTCCAGGCACGTGTCAGCGGGTCGAACGCGGCGACTTCGGTGGTGCTGTGCAGGTCAGCGTCTTCGCCCGGCGCGTTCTTTGCGGTCATGCCGCCGATGCGGTAGACGCGCTTGCCGTCACTGACCAGCGCGACGCTCTGAAAGGGCACGCCGCCGGGCAGCATCTCCCAGCTTTTGCGGTCGCGCAGGTTCAGGCGCCAGAAGATCTTGTTGAACCCGTCCCGGTCATAGTGGTGCGCGGGGCCGCTGTGACCGCCGATCACATAAAGGTAGTCGCCGCACACAGCCGCGCCAAAACTGGCGAACCCCTGCGGCATCACGGTCAGTTGCGACTCAATGGGCGCGGCGGTTGGCGCCGGGCGCGGGTCGTCGGTTGTGGTGACGGGTTTGTCTTCGGCTTCTGCGGGCATGCCCAGCATGCAGGCTCCGGCGGCGATTGCGGCGACAGCGATTCGTTTCATGTCTTCCTCGGGTCCAATTGCGACTTAGTCTCAGTATAGATAGCCGGTGCGACCGGCTGTTCAACCCCCTACCCTAGAAATTTTCCGCACAGGTTCCCGAACGATTCGTTCGACGTCCACCTATGAGTATTTCTGAAATGGTTACTTTCGACCTCGCCACAACCCAACACGCACAACTTGCCTAGCGATTCTGTAAGATTTGCGTTCCCGTAACTACAGAACGCACAACGACTTACAACGACACCCCAAATTTATCCTGTTTTCGCTTTGTCAGGGAACGACCCCTATGCTCTGCTTTGTTATCTTATTGCATCGTGATTCTGGAGGATTCGTCTGTGGTTGAACCCAACGTCGAAAAGATTACACGCCGTTACCAGGGCCTTAACCCCAAGGAAACGGCACTGCGCCTGCGCGAAAGCTACACACGCAAGCGCGAAGCCATCCAGCACTTCACCGACCGGCTTGAGAAGTCCGGCGGGTTCGTTGACGAATCCGAGATGGAGACCCTGCGCAAGGTCGGCGTCAGCGAGGAAGAGATCAAGGCGCTGGTCGAGCGCTACGGAACCTAGCTTTCGGTAGTGTCCTAATTTCACGCTAATAACGATCTGTTGGGGCCACTTGGTCCGAGCCGTCACTTCGCGGGCCGCTGCGGGGTGTGCACTGCGCAACAAACACCCCGCCAATGAACAGCGCAAACAGCACCAGAATTAGGTTCCTAGTGGTCCGCTCTGACCGTAGGCGCTCCTCTGCGGCGTAAAGCTTATCGCGGGTTTCACCAAGCTCAGCGACCACATGCTCGAACACCTCGACCTCAACCACGCCTCGCGATTGCTTGCGGGGTTCGCTCATTTCCCCGTCTCCTTCCTGTACCGGGCCGCGATTGCGGCCCGTACTGCGTCATTGGCCGTGTTGATCGGTGGCTTGCCTAGCACCGCGAAGTATCGAGGTGCGCCGCGCCCTGGCACCGGGTCAGCCCATGCGTAGATCGTGCTGGCCTCCGGGTGGTCTACGTCGAACACGGAAACCTCGCCCTCCCACACCGTAGCGTCGTTGTAGGTTTCGACGACGTGGGCCACCTCGCGAAAGGTGGCCGTGCACTGGTGCTGTTGCTCTACCACGTCCTTTAGCGTCAGCTTGCCCATTCGCTAATTGTCGCCATTGTCCAAGTGCTTGAACATGCCCAAGTCGGTGTACGGCGGTGCAGCCTTGTTCAAAAGCTCCATGAAGCCCTCCCAATCGCCAGTTTTGGACACCTTCATAAGCCCGATCACCAGCCCCAGGTGCTGCAATAGTTGCGGGTTGCCCACGTCCTCGCTCAGCCACTGGTGGTGCTTTGCTGGCCGTCTGCCCGATTCGTTGCGCGGGTTGCGTTCCCGCAGACGCTCCAACACATGCGGCCCAAGTCGCTTATACACGATGTCATTGGTTAGCTTGCCGACGTATTGGGGCAGCTTCATGTCGGCCCTGTAGGCGATGTTTTTCAGGCGGCACAACTCGCGGAAGTAGTCTTTGGGGAACGTGCGCACCCATCGCCGCAGTTCTTCGGACAGAAACTCAGCAAGGTATTCCTCAAGTGCACGGCGATCTCGCTCGTACTGGAAGCCCGTGGCCTCGTCAATGAGCGCGACAATGCCGACAGCGGCCAAGCCCCGAAGCAGCATCTCCGCTTTGTCGGCAATGAGACCCTGGCGCGGCCCGAGCACCTTGTCCATTCGGGCGTCAAGCCACACCTCGCACACCTTGGGCAGTATCTCCGCTTTGATGCCGCGCGCTACTGCTCCCCGCTTCGTGCGGTAGGCCAGAAGCTCGTGCACCGGCCCAAGGTGCTTTTCCACGTAGGGTTGAAGGTTCTTGTAGGCCAGATACAGCGGTTGCTGTGCACCGGGGTCTCGGCGAGTGGAGAGTGCACCGCTTCGGTACATCCCCATCGTTTCCATGAACCGGGTTTCAGAGATTAGGCGGGTGCCATCGTCCAGCACCGCGCAATCAAACTCAATGTCGCCGATGGTCAGCACCCCGTCATGCGTCGCGGCTGGCAGTTCCCAACGTGCACCGGCAGCCTTGCGCGCAATCTCTGAGCGCTCTGCCTTGCTCAGACGCTGTGCACGTGCACGGCCACCCTTCGACTGTTTCGATTCCATGACTACCTCCGTGCACAATGGTACATCCCCACTAGAGCACAGCAAGCAAGAATCTGAAAATGCTTGCTTGACATGCTTGCTTGGCGTGGCATACTCCCCGTGCACATTGAAAACAGCAACCCCGAAGGTGGTGGCCTTCGGGGCTCTGAAAGGGCCGGTAGCTCAATGGTAGAGCACCAGCGTTGACGTGCTGAGAGGTTGCGGGTTCGACTCCTGCCCGGCCCATAGACTAACACACGAAAGCAGGTTGCGCCATGAACGTGTTGAAGCGCGAGAAGCAGGAACAGGCAATCGGTGCACTGGTGGAAGGTAGCAGCATCCGGTCTGTGGAGCGCATGACCGGCATCCACCGTGACACGGTGATGCGCCTCATGGTTCGGATCGGCAACGGGTGCCGCAACCTGATGCACGCCCGGATGCGCAACCTGCCTTGCGACAACGTACAGGTTGACGAATGCTGGACGTTCGTGGGCAAGAAGCAACATCTCGTGAAGGGCGAGGACAACCCGCAGGAAGTGGGCGACTTTTGGGTGTGGGTGGCACTGGACGCCGATAGCAAATTGGTGCCGACGCATCGCGTGGGAAAGCGCTCTGCGGACGATGCCAACGCCTTTATCATCGACCTGGCACAGCGCGTGAGCGGGCGCATCCAGCTTTCATCGGACGGGCTGCGGGCCTACGTGGACGCCGTAGAGCGGGGCTTTGGCGGGGAAGTGGACTACGGGCAATGCGTCAAGTCCTTTGACCCGGATTTTCAACCGGGGCGGTATGGGCCACCCGGAGTTAGTTCAATCCAGCGCCGTCGCCTTGTGGGCTCGCCAGAGTGGAAGCGCATCAGCACAAGCTACATGGAGAAGCAGAACCACACGCTGCGCTCGCACGTGCGGCGCATGACGAGGTTGACCAACGCATTCAGCAAGCGGGCCGAAAACCTGCGGGCCGCTGTTGGCCTTCACTTTGCGTACTACAACTTCGTGAAAATTCACCGGACGTTACGCATGACACC
>CAZNBU010000103.1:0-9587 GCA_964571035.1 uncultured Planctomycetaceae bacterium
TCAAGAGCATCCAGAAGACCAACCGCTGCCTGGTAGTCCACGAGGACACGCTGACCATGGGTTTCGGCGCCGAAATCAGCGCCCGGATCATGGAAGAAGCCTTCGAGAGCCTGGACGCCCCAATAAGAAGGGTAGCCGCCCAAGACAGCTTCTGCCCCTACAGCAAGGTCCTCGAAAACGCAGTTCTTCCACAAAAGCACAACATTGTCGGCGCGCTTGAAGCAGTTGTCGCGTGGTGAAGTAGACTCGGGGCAACGTGAGCGGACTACAGCAACAACGCTGGCAATCTCCTGCCGTGCCGAAGGCACGAAGACAGTCCGTGGTCGGGGCTACGGCGAACAAGCTGCTGTTTGAGGATCGCGCTGCACACGACTGGTATCGTTTTGTGCTGTCGTACCCTCCGCACCTGGTTCGCGACTACCTCAATCGGTTCGAGATCGGGGGCCGAGACCTCGTGCTAGACCCCTTCTGCGGCACGGGCACGACGCTGGTGGAGTGCAAAAAACTCGGGATTCGTTCCGCGGGGCTTGAAGCGAACCCGGTCGCCCATTTCGCGGCAAGCACCAAGACGCGCTGGGATCTCAACCCGAACGATCTGCTTTCCGCCTCGAAGAAGATTGCTGCCGCCGCTGAGCGTGAAATTGACGCTTCACTGGGACCGGGCGCCAGCCTGCCGTTGTTCGCCAAGGGCGCGAGCCAACAGCCACCACACCTGCGGACGCTCTCGAAGGAACTTGCAAAACTGATCCTGACCAACTCGATCAGTCCGTTGCCGCTGCACAAGAGCCTGATCCTGATCGATCACCTCCGCAAAGCCGCCGTAAACTTGGGCGAACACATGCGGCTTGCGATGGCGAAGGCCCTGGTCTCCTCGATAAGCAACTTGCACTTCGGCCCAGAGGTCGGGGTGCGCGGGTTCAAGCAAGATGTAGACGTAACCGAAGCGTGGTTGTCTGAAGTGCGCATCATCGCGCAGGACCTTGCGGACCTCAGCGCCAAGCGCGATGCGGAAGCGTCCGTGCACCTGGCCGACGCCCGCAGCGCGTCGATCTATCTGAATCCAAGATCGGTTGCCGCGGTGATTACATCGCCGCCTTACCCCAACGAGAAGGACTACACCCGAACGACCCGCCTGGAAGGCGTGCTGCTGGGGTTCATCCAAAGCAAAGAGGACCTGCGAGCTACCAAGAAAACGTTGGTTCGCTCCAACACCCGCAGCGTGTACGTCGCGGATGATGATGACAAGTGGATTGCAGGCATTCCGGAAGTCGCGCGGATAGCGGAAGCCATTGAGCGCAGGCGGATCGAGATGGGCAAGACCAGCGGATTCGAGCGCCAGTACCATCGCGTAACACGCCTCTACTTCGGCGGCATGGCCCGCCACCTCGCCGAGTTGAAGAAGGTGCTCAAGCCCGGCGCAAGACTGGCCTACGTTGTGGGAGATCAAGCGTCGTACCTTCGAGTCATGATTCGGACGGGGCAGATTCTCGCCCAGATCGCGCAACACCTCGGGTACGCGGTCGATAGCATCGACCTGTTCCGCACACGACTTGCGACCGCAACACGAGAGCAGTTGCGGGAAGAGGTGGTTGTGTTGCGCTGGAAGGGCTAGCTGTGGCGGACGTTCATGCCTACACGCAAGTTCTCGAATTGCTCTTCCGGCAAGGCTACCGGAAAGGCGCGAAGCGCGTTCCGTTCTCGCGCGCCGATATCATTGAAGCCGCGAAGACGCTGAAAGTCGCAGACCGAATCAAGAACCCCGGGGATGTTCTGTATGACGCGCGCTACCGGCGAGGCATTCCTCCTGCCATTGCGAAAACGGCGCCGGCAGGCAAGGAGTGGAGAATTGTCTCCGTCGGCAAGGCACGTCATGAATTTCAGCTCGCCAAGGCCGTACTGATCGCGCCCAATGCCGCGCTAGCAAAGATCAAGATTCCCGATGCGACTCCGGGAATCGTGTCGCGCTATGCGCTGAGCGACGAGCAAGCGTTGCTTGCTGTGATAAGGTACAATCGACTCATAGATGTCTTCTCCGGCACCACTTGCTACTCGCTGCAGAATCACCTTCGTACGAGTGTGAAGGGCCTCGGTCAAACCGAAACCGACGAGATCTATGTTGGAGTCGATAAGCGAGGGGCGCACTATGTGTACCCAATACAGGCGAAAGGTGGGCGCGACTCGATTAACGTAGTTCAAATCCTTCAGGATCTGGCGATGTGCCGCGAGAAGTTCAAGGGATTGATTTGTCGCCCGGTGGCAGCGCAGTTCTTGGCTGACGACACTGTGGCGCTTTTTGAGTTGCAGGACCAAGGCGACGAGGTTCGAATCGCGGGGGAGCGGCACTACATCCTGGTGCCTCCCGAAGAGCTGAAGGACGACGATCTTCGTGCATACTCACTGCCGGGCGATGGCTAGCCTTTAGAAGACCCAAGACAGTCCCTCACTGTGGGCCCTTGCGACCGGTGCCAACCGTGAAGGCTGTTGCCTTCGAAGCCTTTGAGCTACTCATCTCGTTTGAAGAAGTGGATGCGCCGGGTCTGTGTTGACCTGGAGGCTGGGCGCTGCCGTGAGCCCGTGGCACGAGCCTGCGGGCCGAAGGGCGACTTCGGCCCGCAGGCGGGCGCCCCGACGCCGCCGACCGCCTCCGCTGACCGCCGTCGCTATCGCTATGGCGCTCAAGAACCTATGGCGTTCACGGGGCTATGTCGGGGCGGCCATGCCACCCAGCCCCTGAAAGGGGCGTCATCTATTAGCCCGGGGCGTCAGCCCCGGGTTTGGTCGCGGAAAATGGTCCGAGCCCCGTCAGGGGCGGCACAAATTCATGGGGCGGGAGCCCCCATGCGACCGGGGCTTCCCCGCCGTCGCGGACGCTTTGGCGCGCAGGCGCCCCGGTCGTGTTGTGTCGCCCCTACCGGGGCTCGGAATGTTTGTTGTGCGGGTTCCCGGGGCTTACGCCCCCGGCTAATGGATTGCGCCCCTTCGGGGCTTTGTCGCGGGCATGGACCGCGACTCCCCGGCCTTTCCGTTCGACAGGCTCACGGCAGGCCGGCCGGGGCTCTGTTTGGTCCGGTGTTTCTTTGCGACGTAGCATCGGCATCCTTGCCGATGGCGTGATCATCGGCCTCCGGCCGATGCCGCGCGCTGGAAGCGCGCGGATACGACATGGCCTGGAAGGCCATGCTACGGGGAGTGTCGCCTGCGGTTTTAGGATCTTCGGTGTTCTCTTACTGGAGGTTCCTATGTCTCGCTATGTCAATGTTCGTAAGCCCCGTTCGACTCCGCTCACGGCAGGTGTTGCGGCTGCTCAACCGGCTGCGGAGGCTGCTGAGCCCGCTGAGCCAACCACAGACGCCCGCGCGGCGCTGTTTGCTGAGTGCTATGCCCGCTATCTGGCGTTCCGGGGGCTGGCGGAGATTGAGCGGGTGATCGCTCTCTACACCAGCGTGGTCAACCTGCATTTAAAGGAAAGCGGGGTGCGTGAGCGGGTGCTGGACGCCGACACCGTGGAGCAATACCGCTGGCAGGTCGCGCCCAGCGTGGCGATCCGCGCCGCCCGCGCACTCTCGGAGGCCGTCGAGCGCCGCCGCCTGATCAAAGCCGAATGCCGCGAGGACGCGCTGCGCGCGGTCGAGGCGCAGCTCGGCCCGGCGCCTCATGATGCGGCGGTGACAGAAGCAGCCGTCGAGGTGCCGCCGCCGGTACCTGAGCCGACGCCGACGTTCACCAGCCCGTTCTCGCCACACCTTCACCCGCACGTGGATGAAGCCTGGCAACGCTTCATGCAGGAGGCGCAGGCTGCGGGGGTGCCTCCGTTCGCGGGCGAGCCGGCTGGCGCGGCGTAGCATCGGCTTCCAGCCGATGTCGTTTCCGGGCGCTTCCAGCGCCCGGCGTTGGCGGAGACGCCAACGCAAACTACATGGCCTGGCAGGCCATGCTACGTGAAGCTGACTTCGCCTTCGAAGTAGGTTACGGCTTGGCCGGTCAGGCGTACTTGCTCGCCTTGCAGTTCGCACTCCAGCTCGCCTCCTCTTGGCGAGACTTGCAGCGCGGTCATGCGGGGCTTGCCCAGGCGCTCGGCCCAGTACGGCGCGAGGGTGCAGTGGGCGGAGCCGGTCACGTGGTCTTCGTCGATGCCCAGCGCGGGCGCGAAGAAGCGCGAGACGAAGTCGACGCTCTCGCCCGGCGCGGTGGCGATCACGCCGCGGCCGCGAAGCTGCTCAAGCCGCCGGAAGTTCGGCGCGAGGTTGCGCACTATGGATTCGGTGCGAAAGACGACGAGGTAGTCGCTGGCGCGCAGCACCTCAACGGGTTCGCGGCCGAGGCCTTCGATCAGCGCGTCGGGCACGCGCGTGGCGTGGGCTTCGCGGGTGGGCAGCGCGATCGTGATCGCGTCGCCTTCGGTGTTGACTTCGATTTCGCCCTCGGGGTACTCGAGGATGAACGGCCACGCGATGCCGTTCTGCCGCAGCACGTGCGCCGCCGCGAGCGTGGCGTGGCCGCACAGGTCCACCTCGGCGCGCGGGCCGAACCAGCGGATGTGCCAGCGTTCGCGGCCGGGCTTGACGAAGGCGATCTCGGCGAACAGCGAGCCGGCTGCGCAGCGTTGCAGGCTCTCGATGGGCGGCCAGGCGCCGGGTTCAAGGAGGCAGACGCCGGCTGGGTTGCCACCGGTGACGTCGCGAGTGAACGCGTTGACCTGAAAGAAAGGCAACTTCACGCCAAGCCCCCGTCCGCACCGCGCACAGGCTATCTACGGGAATGGGCGAAGAATACTTTAAATGAAGTGATATGGATCAATTCTAGCGGGCATTTTTGTACTGTCTCTTAGGTCATTCTGGGCGATCACTCGTCGAAGTCGCGCCTGCGTGCGCCATATCGGCCACGGGATGTGCCTGATTGCGCAGACGTGGCCCGGAGTAGCTCAAAATAGCGGTTTCTGGAGCGGTCGGGCTCGCGGATCGGGTCCTGCATGGCGTCGGCGATCTGCTCGCGGGTGAGCAGGTCGGCGCCCAGCGCGGCGAACAGCTTCTCGCCCAGCGCGCGGCCCAGGGCGCGGGTCAGCGCGACGTGGGCGTCGGTCGGCAGGCTGTAGAGCGGGCTTGGCGCGCCGGTGTACGCGCCGGTTTCCAGAACCTTCCTTTCATATGCGGCGTGGCGCAGGAAGTTGCGGGCGGTGTCGGCGTCGAGCTTCTGGATGCGGCCGAGCTTGCGGCGCCGGCCGTAGTGCTGCTGCACCTGCTGCCACTCGCCCTCGTCGCGGGCGGCGCGGCGCGGGTTGATGATCTTGCTGCAGAAGAAGGCCAGCGCCTCGACCATGCAGCGGGCGTAGAACTCGTCGCGGGCCTCCACCGGCTCGGTGCTCGCGGGCCGCAGCGCGGCAAGGATGTAGCGCCCGGCGGCTTCGGCGGCGTTGGCGACCGTGACGTTGCCGATGTAGAGCACGCGGGCGCGCTCGAAGAAGGCGGTTTCAGCCATCTCCATGTAGTCCTTGAGCGCCTCCATCTCGTCGGCGGTGTAGACGCCGCGTTTCACTAGGTTCGCCAGCAGGTCGAGGTCGGTCGCCGAATAGACTTCAAAATTCTCGGGCTCCTCCAGCTCGATGTCGAGGAACCCGCAGATGGTGTGGACGTAGCCCGCCACCTGCTCCGCCATGCCGGCGTCGCCGAGCATGTCGAGCTCGGCTTCGTCGCCGGCGAGCGAGGCTTGGCGGTGGTACTGAAAGTTGGCGTAGCTCTGGAACTTGACCAGCGGCGTGGCGTTCATGACGACGTAGACGTCGCGTTGCAGCTTGAGGTAATCGACCACGTGCTCAAGGCGCTGCGCGACCAGCTTCCAGTACAGGGTTTCGGAGTTCTGGTAGATCCGCACCGCCTTGCGCTTGACGCCCCACTCGGCGAGTTCCGCCTCCACCACGCCGGGCATGTGGTTGGCGGCGAGGTGCAGGTCGCCGTAGACTACGACGACCAGGCGCTCGGGGTAGAGCTGCGTGAGCGCCGCGATCAACCCGCCGCCGAAGGTGTCGCGGACGTGCAGCGCGTCGTCGCCGTCCTGGCGCGTGTTGAGGCCGAACAGCGGCGTGCCGGTGCGGCGGGCGAAGTCGAAGAAGCGGCCCCAGCTTGACCACGGGAACCCCCACGACTGCTCCCACTTCACGCGCCAGCGGAAGGCTTCGTCGTCGATCGCGCCGGACAGGAAGTCGGCGACGTGCGGCTGATCGGCGGTGTGGACCATCTCGCAGGCGATGATCAGGTTGCGGCCGCGTTCGTGGGCAGCGTTCAGCAGGCCGAGAGCGGCGGACTGGGCGCTGCGCAGCGGGTGGTAGTCGCCGATGTACGCGATGTGGCTGCGCATCATGCGCTGGACGATTTCGTCGCGCGAGGCGATGCGTTCGTAGCTGTTGCGGAACTCGCGGCGGTAGTCGCGGTAGTAGGCGTCGAGGGTGGGATCGTTGCGGCCGCGGGTGTCGTAGACGCTCTCCTTGATCTCCTCGACAAGGCGCTTCTGGATGGCGATCAGTTGTTCGCGAGAACCGGGCATGAGGTCGATTGCGGATTTTGGATTGCCGATTTTGGATTGAACTACATGAGGCGCTTGCGAAATCCGCAATCCCCAATCCGAAATCGCCAATCAGGTCTTTGGGAACATCGCCTGCTCGACGATGTCGCAGATCACGTGGCCCACCGCGATGTGGCACTCCTGGATGCGCGGCGTGAGTGTGCTTGGCACGTGGAGCACGAGGTCGGCGACTTCGTCGATGCGCGCCTGCTTCTGGCCCGCGAGCCCGATCGTGAACGCGCCAAGCTCCTGCGCAGCCGCGAGCGCGTCGCAGACGTTCTTGCTGTTGCCGCTGGTGGTCAACCCGACTACGACATCGCCCGCCTGCACCACGCCTTTGACCTCGCGCGAGAACACCTGCTCGTACCCGTAGTCGTTGGCCACGGCGGTCATGGTCGCCACGCCCGCGCCCAGTACAAAGGAAGGAAGTGCCGGGCGATCGTACATGTAGCGGCCGACCAGCTCGCCGACGATGTGGTGCGCGTCGGTGAAGCTGCCGCCGTTGCCGCACCAGTAGACGCGGTGGCCGTTCTTGAACGCGTCCACGATCGCGACCGCGATGGCCGCCAAGGTGTCGGCGTGGTCTTGCAGGCTGCGCTTGAGCTCGGCGCTGTCGGCGAGCTGGCGCTTGAACTCGGCTGCGATCTTCTCGTTGGCCACTGCACTCTCCTCAACAAGAACCACGTGCGTGAGCGCGTGGCTGGCTTGGGTTACCGTTCAGCCGCCCGCTTACGCAGGCGGTTCTTGTTACTTTATGCGCTCAATCAGTGACGTGGTGCTCTTGCCCTGCACGAACGGCGCGAAGACCACCTTGCCGCCGCGCTTCTCGACCGCGTCGGCGCCGGCGACCTTCTTGCCGGACCAGTCCTCTCCTTTAACAAGCACATCCGGCGCGACCTTCCGGATCAGCTTCTCGGGCGTGTCTTCCGTAAACACCGTCACGTAGTCCACGTCGCTCAGCGCCGCCAGCACGCGCGCCCGCGACTCGGCTTCGTTGACCGGCCGCGTCGGGCCTTTCAGCCGGCGCACGCTGGCGTCGGCGTTCAGCCCGACCACGACGACGTCGCCCTGGCCCCGGCAGAAGTTCAGGTACGTGACGTGCCCCTGGTGCAGCAGGTCGAAGCACCCGTTAGTGAACACGATCTTCTCGCCGCGCTTGCGGTGCGCCGCCAGCGTGTCCACCAGCTCGTCGTGGGTCACGACCTTACCGGCGTGGTGAAAGCCTTCGTCCACCGAGATCACACTGCGCCGCAGCTCTTCCCGCGTGACTGCAACCGCGCCAAAGCGGGCAACCTTCAGGGCCGCAGCGTAGTTGGCTACCCGGGCCGCTGTCTGGAAGTCGGTCTCGCCCGCGAGACACAGCGCGAACGTGGCGATGAACGTGTCGCCCGCGCCGGTCACGTCGTACACGCTGCGCGCCTGCGCGGGAAAGTGCGCCATCGCGCCGCGCGCGGGGATCACCGCGACGCCCTGTGCCGAAAGGGTGATCACCGCCGCCTTCAACGCAAGGTCCGCAACAAGCCTGCGGCCCGCGGCTTCTACACCCTCCATCGTCGAGCAGTCGATGCCTGTTGCGGCTTCGGCTTCGCTGCGATTGGGCGTCACCGCGGTCGCGCCGCGATAGCGCGAGTAGTCGCGCCCCTTCGGGTCCACGACGACCGGCACGCCGGATTTGCGCGCGGCCTTGATGATCGCCTGCGCGGAGGCGTTCGTGATGACGCCCTTGCCGTAGTCGCTGATCACCACCGCGCGCGCGCCGCCAAGCGCGTCGGTGGCGCGCTGCTTGACCTCGTCCAGCTCAGCGCGTTCCAGCGCGCCGACGCTCTCGCGGTCCACGCGCAGCATCTGCTGGTTCTGGCTGACCATGCGCGTCTTGAGCACCGTCGGGCGGCCGGCCGTCACCGCGGCATCAAGGCGCAGTCCGGTTGCTTCCTTACATAAGCGTCTGAATCGGGCGCCGGGATCGTCACGGCCGATCGCGCCGACCAGTGTCGCGCGTCCTCCTAGACTGAGGATGTTAGCCGCCACGTTAGCGGCGCCGCCCAGGCGGTCCTCTTCGCGGGAGACGTGCAGCACCGGGATCGGCGCCTCAGGGCTGATGCGTGAGACGCCGCCAAAGACGTAGTGGTCCAGAATCAGGTCGCCAACAACGGCGATCTTCGGCGAGCCGAGGGAATCGATGGTGGAGATGAGGTCGAGTGTAGTCATTCGATTTTGGATTGTGGAGTTTGGATTTTGGATTGCGCCCTACGCGGACACTGGATCGGCGTGCAGCCCAATCCAAAATCCAAAATCGAAAATCCAAAATCAAACAGGTGCATACACCCTCTGTTCACTAGGCGCGTCGAACGGCTCGAACGTGTCGCCGTTGAACTTCATCAACTCGAACTTGCCCCCCTTCACCGTGCATACCACCGCGCCGTCGTCGCGCCAGTCGCTCATTACGTGCAGCTCCCCCGTCTTGCCCCCCGCGCGATATTCGCGCGTGAATGGCGTGTGCACGTGGCCGCATACAATTACTTCCGCGCCCTTGCTGACAAGCCTCTCGACCGGCTGCGGCTGCAACCCGAACTTGCTGGGGTTCTTGCGCGCGGTCTCGCCGAGACTGCGGCGGCGCAGCATTTTCGCGAACGAATGCGCCCGCCCCTCGGGCGTCAGGCGCGCCATCAGGCGCCACGGCAGGCGCCTGAACCAGAACCGAAAGCGCTGGTATTTGCGGTCGAGCGTGCAAAAGCGGTCGCCGTGCTCCAGCGCTGCGCGGCGGCCGCAGAACTCGCCGAAGTACCGGTTGCGGTACGCGGTGAACCCGGCTTCTTCGGCGATGGGATCGAAAGTGAAGTCGCGGTTGCCCGCGATCCAGATCGCGCGCTTTGCGCCGCTCGCCAGCTTGGCCATGCTCGCCACCAGTTGTTTGCCGTGGTCGCGGCGCGCCTGGTGGTGGTTGGTCCAGTACTCGGTCAGGTCGCCCAGGCAAGCCACTTCGGGCGTGCCGGCAACGCGCTCCGCGAACGCGTCGAACAGGGCGGTCAGGC
>CAZNBU010000104.1:0-9572 GCA_964571035.1 uncultured Planctomycetaceae bacterium
CACCCAGAAGAACCCCGTCTATGCGCTGCTGGGTCTGCTGATCGCCTTCGGTGCATCCGCGGGCGTGTTCCTCGCGCTCGACGCCCCGTTTGTCGCCGTCTCACAGATCATCATTTACGCCGGCGCGCTGGCGGTGCTGTTCCTGTTCGTCCTGATGTTTACCGACACCCGCACGCTCGATGACGTCGGCCTGCCGCTCGCTGTCGGCAGCCGCGCGGTCTTTGACCCCAAGGCATCCGGCGGGCCGCCGCCACCCAAGAAGAAAAAGAACAAGGAAGAGTTTGAGCTGCCGGCGCCGCTTGCCGCTGCGCTGGGCACCGTGCAGATGCCCAAGCCGATGGCGATGGTGATCTCAATGTGCTTCTTCGTCTGCATTGCCGTTGCAGTCTTCAAGCTGCCTGCCAGCTTCGACTCGTTTGAACCGCTGCCGGGCGCCATGGACACGGGTGTGCCGGTCAGTACCGAGGCGGGCGAGACAGCGACGCGCGTGGTTGAGTTCGGATCCACTGAGGCGATCAGCTACACCATCTTCGAAGGGTTCCCGCTGGCGTTTGAAGTCGTCAGCCTGCTGATTTTTGCGGCTGTGCTGGGCGCCGTGCTGCTGGCGCGCCGCCATCTCGCGGGCATCCCGGGCACCCAGGACGTGAACAGGGGGCACGGCGATGCTTGACCCCAAGACTGCCCTGTACCTTGCCGCCGTGCTGTTCTGCGCGGGCATGTACGGCGTGCTGTCGCGCCGCCACCTGATCATGCTGCTGATGTCGCTTGAGCTCATGCTCAACGCGGTCAACATCATGCTTGTGACCTTCTCGCGGCACTGGGCGGGCCGGGCGGATTCATCCATCATCGGCGCGCACACCGGACAGTTCTTTACGCTGATGGTGATGGCTGTGGCCGCCGCCGAAGTCGGCATCGGCCTCGCGATCATCGTCGCGATCTACCGGCGCAAGCAGACCAGTGATACGGACGCAGCTGCGGAGTTGAAGAATTGATGCTGGCGATTTTCGACAACCCCACCGCGTTGCTTTGGGCGATTCCGCTGCTGCCGCTGCTCGGTTTCCTGCTGAACGGGCTGTTCGGGCGCCGCATGTCGCTTGCAAGCTCGGGCGGCATCGCAGCGACTTCAGTGCTTCTGTCGTTCGTGTTCGCGGTGCTGCTGTTCTTGCACCAGTCTAGCGGCAATGACCTGATCGTTTCGTCCGCGTTCACGTGGATGGCGTCGGGCGGATTTGACGTCAACTTCGGGTTGTATCTGGACCGGCTGAGCATCATCTATGTGCTGGTCATTACCGGCATCGGCAGCCTGATCCACATCTACAGCATCGGGTACATGAGCCATGACGAGAGCTACTCTCGTTTCTTTGCGTACCTGAACCTGTTCGTGTTCGCGATGCTGATGCTGGTGCTGGGCGACAGCCTGCTCACGCTGTTCCTGGGCTGGGAAGGCGTGGGCCTGTGCAGCTACCTGCTGATCGGGTTCTGGTACAAGGACCTGCACAACACCAACGCCGGCATGAAGGCGTTCATCGCGAACCGCGTCGGCGACTTCGGGTTCATGATCGGCATGTTCCTGCTGTTCTGGCACTTCGGGTCGCTGGGGTATGACGGCCTGCAGACCGGGATGCAAGCCGCCGTCGCTTCCGGCACGGTGGACACCACGCTGCTGAACTGGGCGTGCGTCTGCCTGTTTGTCGGCGCCTGCGGCAAGAGCGCGCAGATTCCGTTGTACGTCTGGCTGCCCGACGCGATGGCTGGCCCCACGCCGGTCAGCGCGCTGATCCACGCCGCCACCATGGTGACCGCGGGCATCTTCATGGTGGCGCGGATGAACTTCCTGTTCGTGCACGCCGAGACCGCGATGACCATCGTTGCGCTGACCGGCGCCGCGACCGCGCTGTTTGCCGGTACCATCGGGTTGACGCAGCGCGACATCAAGAAAGTGCTGGCGTACTCAACCGTAAGCCAGCTCGGGTTCATGTTCATGGCGGCTGGGCTGGGCCAGTTTCACTTGGCTGTGTTCCACGTGTTCACTCACGCGTTCTTCAAAGCGTTGCTGTTCCTTGGTGCGGGCAGTGTGATTCACTCGCTGGAACATTCTCTCGGCCACGGCAACCCGGATTCGCAGGACCTGTGGAAGATGGGCGGCCTGCGCGAGAAGATGCCGATCACCTGCTACACGATGTGGGCGGGCGCGCTGGCGCTGTCGGGCATCCCGTTGTTCGCCGGGTTCTTCAGCAAGGACGCCATCCTGTACTCAGCCTTCCATCGCGGTGACGCACTGGGTTGGATTGTCTACCTGCTGGGTGTCGCCGCGGCGATCTGCACCGCGTTCTACAGTTGGCGGTTGATTGCATTGACCTTCCACGGCAAGTGGCGTGGCGACGAACACGCTTACGCGCACGCCGATGAATCGCCCCGCAGCATGGCCCTGCCGTTGATCATCCTGGCGATGGGCGCAATCGGCGCGGGTTACCTGCTGCTGCCGCCTGCGCTGGGTGTGCACCACCCGCCGTTCCAGACCTGGCTTGCCCCGGTTTGGGCCGCGGGCCAGGCGGCACTGGGTGAGGCCAGCCTGCTGCGCATCCCCACCGAGCACCTGAGCATCGCGGGCGAGTGGTTGAACATCGGCATCAGCTCGATCATCGCCATCGGCGTTTCGTTCTTCGCCTACGTGACCTACAGCCGCCCCGAGGGCTTGGCCAAGGTCCGCAAGCTCGCCTACAGCGGCGACGACGACCGCCCGGTCATGAAGCCGTTGTTCAAGCTGCTGTTGAACAAGTACTACGTGGATGAAATCTACAACGCGATCATCGTGCGGCCGGTGAAGATCGCCAGCGACATCCTGTTCGTCGTGGTGGACGTTATCGTGATCGACCTGCTGTTCGTGAACGGCAGCGCGCAGCTGGTGAAAGCCAGCAGCGACATGGGCCGCCGCCTGCAAACCGGGTTAGTGCGCCACTACCTGTACGCGTTCGCCGCCGGCGCGGTGGTGCTCACAGCGCTGTTCCTGCTGATCGTGCGCAACTAGCCCGGTCCGTAAGGACCGGGTGTGTACAACAACCCCAGAGTATCGACTCCATCTTTACGACTCGGGCAGGTCCGGTCCCTGTCCATCGGCAACGTACCGAAACGAGGCCTCCAGAGCTTGCTCGGACTTCAATTCCCGCTTGTTGCCACCTTCAGTCCACAACGGCCGCTGGGCAGGTATCAACTTCGCTTCCCGAACCAACCGCGTCGCCCTAGCCTTGAGCGCGTTGAGAACTCGACCAATGGCGTCGTCGGCCCTGACAATGCAATGGACGTGGTTGGTACGCACGTTCAGGCGAATCAAGGTCCATCCCTTGAACTCGCAGCACTCCTCAATTGCTTCGCGCACGACTCGTCTCATCTCGGCGTCCAGCGTGATCGGCGCATACTTCAACTGGTCTTGCAGCAGCCTGTGCAGTCGGGCATCGGGAAGGATAAGCTCGTGTGCCTTGCGATCTACTGAGCCGCGCTCGTCGCCGTGCAGCCATGTGCCGTACGTTGTGAACGTCAGGAAGTAGCCCAACGTCTGGTTCCAACGCTCTCTGTGGCGCATCGTAGCTCTGGGATTGGTCCACACACCCGGTCCTTACGGACCGGGCTATTTGACGACAAAAAACTGCAACGTCACCACGAGCCCGTTGTGCAACCCGTGGATGATCACACCGGGCCACATGCTGCGCGTGTAGGCGAACACCATTGTCAGCACAATCGCAAGGCAGGTCAGCGGCAGGGTGATCACCGGCGTCTTCCAGACGCTGTGGGCGGCAACAAAGGCCGCGACCGATGCCGCGCAGGCAATCCACGGCGCGGCGCGGCCGACCGGTGTCAGCCACGCGCGCAACCCGCCGTACAGCACCACGCGGAAGATGAACTCCTCTGCAAGCGGCGCGGCGATGGCTGCCATCACGTACCATCCGACAATCCATTGCACCGAGTCGCTTTGCCGGATCATCGTGACGAGTTCCTGCTCGGCAACCATGACGTCCGCGGTGCCTAGCGCTACCACCGAGATGAACAACCCGGCTTGCAGCACCGGGTATCCCATCACCCACACCAGCAACGTGCGCGGCAGCAACCCGGCGCGAAACCCGGCCCAGTCCCGCCCGGCGGTCGTATTGTCCACGCCGGCCCAGTTTCGCCACGGGCGAAGCGCAAGCAGCACGATGGCAACGATTGCGAACACCGCCTGGATTGCGCCCGTGCTCAGCGGGTCCTCCAGCGGGTTGCCGCTGACGAGCAGCGCTGCGGCGACCGGCGGCAGCAGGACTAACCCGAACGCACCCAGCACCGCCGGCAGCGTGTCCTCGCGCGCCAGCGCGCCCTCAGGGGCGCCGAGCTGCCGCAGCACGCCCCGGATCAGCCAGAACCCGACGACAATGACCGCCAACCCGACGACCGCACCGATCCAAGCCGAACCCGTCGATTCGGGCGGGTAGGTGACCGGGTCAATAAATCGCTCGATCCAGGTGGGGTCAGCCATGGGCGGATTCTAGATTCCCGACTGAGGAATGCTGGGCGTGACCCGGACAACCGCGCCAATCCAAAATCCAAAATCCAAAATCGATCAGTGCCGGAAGTGCCGCATGCCGGTGAACACCATGGCGACCCCGTGGTCGTTACAGGCCTTGATGACTTCCTCGTCGCGCACGCTGCCGCCCGGCTGAATCACCGCGGCAACGCCCGCTTTGGCCGCTTTCTCCACGCTGTCCGGGAACGGAAAGAACGCGTCGCTGGCCAGCACCGCGCCCTTGGCCTTGTCGCCCGCGCGTTGCAGCGCGTGGTCGGTGGCGTCCACGCGGCTGGTCTGGCCCGCGCCGTACCCCAGCAGCGCCTTGTGCGCGGCGATCACGATGGCGTTGCTCTTGTAGCTGCGGCAGAGCGTCCAGGCGAACAGCAGCTCGTCCATCTCGCGGTCGTCGGGCATGTGCGAGGTGACGACCTTGATCTGCGCGGCCTCCACCCGCTGCACGTCGGTGTGCTGCGCGAGCATACCCCCGCTGACGCTCCGGTACTCCACGGGCGCGCTGCGCGCGTGCAGCGGCGACGCCTGCACGAGCCGGATCGACTTGCGCCACTTCTTCTTGCTTTTCTCGACCAGCGCTTCGACAGCCTCTGCGTCGAACTCCGGCGCGACCACGGCTTCGATAAACTTTTCGCCCGCGATGAACTGCTCGGCGGTCGCGACGTCGAACGGCCGGTTCAACCCGACGATGCCGCCGAAGGCGCTGAGCGGGTCGCAGTCGTACGCGCGCGCGAAGGCTTCGCCGATACTGCCCCCCACCGCCGCGCCGCACGGGTTTGTGTGCTTGATAACCACGGCAAAGGGCTCGTCCTCGAAGTCCGCGGTGCAGCGCAGCGCCGCGTCGAGATCGAGAAAGTTGTTGTACGAGAGTTCCTTGCCGCTGAGCTTCTCGTACGCGCCCAAGCCCTCGCGATTGCGGCCGGTCGCGTAGAACGTTGCATTCTGGTGCGGGTTCTCGCCGTAGCGCAGCTTCTCGCCGCGCGAAAGCGACAACAGCCGTGCCGGCGGGAACGCATCTTCGTCGTCTTCAAGATGGTGCAGGTATTCGGCAATCGCGTGGTCGTACCATGACGTCAATCGAAACGCCTTGCGCGCCAAGCGCCTGCGTGTGGACAAGCCAAGCTTGCCGTCCTTCTCTTTCAACTCGGTCAGCAGCGCGTCGTAGTCGCCGGGATCGGTGACGACCGCGACAGCGTCCTGGTTCTTGGCTGCGCTGCGCACCATGCTGGGGCCGCCGATGTCGATGTTCTCGATGGCGTCTTCGCGCGTGACTTCCGGGTTGGCGACGGTGCTTTCAAACGGGTACAGGTTGACCACCACCATGTCGATCATGGCGATGCCGTGCTCTTTGGCGGTCTTCTGGTGCTCGTCGAGATCGCGCCGCGCCAGCAGGCCGCCATGCACCTTGGGGTGCAGCGTCTTCACGCGGCCGTCCAGCATCTCGGGGAAGCCCGTGTGCTCCGAGATGTCCTTGACCGTCATGCCGGCTTCGCGCAGGGCTTTGGCCGTGCCGCCGGTGGAAATCAGCTCCACGCCGCGCTCGCTGAGCGCCTTGCAGAAGTCCACGATGCCTGTTTTGTCGGAAACGGAAACGAGTGCGCGTCGGATTGCGATCTGGTCCATGGTTGCCTCATTCGAGAAAAGGCTTCTAACACGGACAGTGCGGAATCAAAGACCGTGCTGCGGGCTTATCGGCGCGTGAACCACTCGAGAAACTGCTTCGCGATTTCAGCCGGCTCTTCGCCGTAGGCCTGTTTCAGCGCGCCCTCGTCGTCGCCGTCCGCCTTGATGCCCGCGCAGAATGCGGGCAGACCCGCTGGTCGTTCGCGGCACAGGTACTGCGCAAGAAAGTGCGCAACCATGATCTCCTGCTCGCCGGGGTTGCGGGCTACGACCACGTCCGTCACCGACGGTGCTTTGCCGTTGTTGATCAGCTTGCGCAGATCGGTACGCCAGGCTGCTTCGTCGGTGTCGCCCGTGCTCTCGCCCGCGAACTCTGCGCAGCGCACGCCGCCGGCAAGGCGCTGCGACAGGTTGGTGGCGAACCCCACCGCGAACCACGGGTGCCGCGCCTTCTCGCAACGCCGCAGCACCTCCGACCGCGCGGCGGCGTAGACCACGCGCTCGTCAGCCAGTGCGGTCTCGTCGGGGATGCGCACCGCGATCTCGGTCTTCTCGATCACGAGCGTTTCCTCCAGCAGGCCGGGGATGCCGGGGTGGCGCACGTTGCAGTACTTGTGGAACTCGCCTTCACTCGGGCAAAGCGCTACCAGCAGCTCGCCGCCCTCGCCGCCCAGCAACCCGGTGGCAAGCGTGATCGTCGCGTGGGCCAGCCGCGCCGCTTCCTTGTGGCGGCGGCCGGTGCCGATGACGGTCACGTTGCCGGCTTGCACCGCCCACACGCCCTCGGCAAATACGCGCGACGCCCAGTCGGGCAGGGTGTCCACCGCCTTGATCTCGGGCACGGATTTCAGGGCTTGCGCGGTGGCTGCGCGCTCCGCCTGCTCGGCAGGGCTGATCCACTTGCCGTCCACCTGCGTCCACCCGGCACCCTTTAGGGCATCCACGTCGTTGGGGTTGTAGCGAAGCGCGACCTCGTAAACGGCGCGCTCGTGGCTGGCAAGCTTCAGCTTGGCTGCTTCGCGCGCGAGCTTGACGAACTCCTGCGCGGCTTCGACACGCATGGTCCCGCTATGAAATGCGTACTGGCGGCGGTCGGCGTCGCTCACCGATTCGGCGTCGGTTTTCGGCAGAGCCTTGGCTTCATCCAGCACCCAGGTCTCTTCGCCGTCAACGCGCTTGCGGCGGTACCCGAGCTCCTCCATGGCGTCGGCGTACTTCGGCACCAGCTCAAGCGCCGAGTTCAGCTCAGCCCGCGCAGCCACATTCATCCCAACCCGCCGCGCCTGCTTAGCCAACCGAACATGATCCCGAGCCACCAACCGCCGAGTCTTCTCAGCCGCAACAGCAAACTCAGCCTCAGCGTCGGCAAGCACGGCCGACGACAAAAGCAGCAAGACCAGCAACCCGGGAATCGCTGTGCGCACAAACTCCTCCGCGAACGATTGTAGCTTCACGAGGGGTGCGAAACGTCAGGGGATCAGCAATCAACCGCCGGCGGAAAACTTCGCCTTCGCGTCGTCCAGAAACTGCGCGAATTCTTCCGACGACAGGTTCGCGATGTTGGTCGGCGGGTCCAGCTTGCCGAGCACGCTGCCGTCGGGCGCGAGCACAAAGTACTTCGGCACCTGAACCATGGCGCCGGAGTACTTCACGAGGTTCTGCGCAGGTTTGGGATCGTTCTGGTCGTCCGTGTACTGCGAGACCAGGACAAATTGGTTCTCCAGGCGAGAGTACACCTCGTCGCGGGGGAAAATGTCTCGTTCCACGAGACGGCAGTTCTTTCAGTTGTACCCCGTGAAATCGACGAACACCGGTTTGTTGACCTTGGCTGCGACGTCCAGCCCTTCTTCCAGGTTCATGATCCACGGCAGATGCTCGGCATCGTTGCTCTTCCCGCCCGAGCCCCAGGAAATCTGGATGCCGGAATCCTTCGGCGGCAGCGGCAGGATGCCCTCCAGTGTCGCGCCAAGCCGCGCGCCGAACAATCCGGGCACAAGGTAGAGCGCGAACGACAGGAAGATGATCGCGAAGATCGACCTGACAACGCCGATCTGGTCTGCCTTCTCGTGATCGTGCGGCATGCGGAACAGGCCGAACAGGTACAGGCTGCATGCCGTGCTGCACGCGATCCACACCGCAATCACGACGTAGCGGTTCAGCCACTCGGCAGCCTTCATGCTGCCGAAGGCCTGCTCAGCGGCGCTGAAGTAGAGGATTGCCAGGCCGATCTCAATGAACCCGAAAACCACCTTGAGCGCGTTCATCCATCCGCCCGACTTCGGCAGCTTCTTCATGAGCGTGGGGAACTGGCCCATGATGAAGATCGGCAGCGCCATGCCCGAGGCAAACGCCATCATTGCCAGCGTCGGGCGCCAGATGGCAAATGCATCTTCGCCGCCTGCGCGGGCGGCTTCAGCCAGGAACGCGCCGGCAATCGGGCCAGTGCAGGAAAAGCTGATCAGCGCAAACGCGGAGCCGCTGAAGAACGCCTTGGCGTAGCCGTGGCCCTCTTTCTGCGCGCTCATCTGCTTCTTGTTGAACCATGCCGTCATGAACCCCGGCACGCGCAGTTCAAACAGGCCGAGGAAGCTGAGCGCGAACACCAGGAACAGAGCACCAAGGAAGGTGTTGACCCAACCGTTGGTGGCGATGTTCTGCGCGCCGGTGGCGCCAAGAATCAGGGAAGTCAGAAGGCCGAAGAGGGTAAAGCTCGCGATGATGCAGGTGCAGTAAATGAAGGCCGTCAGCAGCGCTGACTTGCCCTTTTCGGCTTGCCCGACGAAGAACCCGATCGTCAGCGGGATCACCGGCAGCACGCACGGCGTCAGCAGCGTCACCATGCCCGCGCCGAACGCGAACAGCAGGAAGAGCCACAGGTCGCTGGGCAGGCTGCCATCGTCGCCAGCTTCTCCACCCGGGCCAGCCGCCGCGCTTGCGCCGGTGACGGCTGCGTCGGCGCCTTCCGGCGAAACTTCAAGCGAGGCCACCCACCCGAACATGCGATCTTCAACGTTTGGGTCGGCGCGATTGAACTGGATGCACCCGCCTTCGTCGCAGAACTGCCCGGCTGCGGTACCGAACACGCGCACTGTGCCGGGTTTGGCGTCGTCCGGGACCTTGAACTCGTGGACGATCACTATGTCGCCGGTCAACTCGTGTGTTTCGCCTATGCCTTCCTCGACATGAATCGTGGGCTTGGGGTACTGCCACTCCCCCACCGCCTCGAGCCCCTCGGCGCCCTTGACCTCCAGAACCAGAGGAATGCCGAACTTGGTACCGGGGTGGTACACGTGGTACTGCTCGCCGTGATCGTTGAACTTCATGTTGAAGTGCAACTCCAGCGTTACTTTCCCGCCCGGCTTGATCTTGTCGGTGCTGAACCTGGCTTCGAAGTCGAACC
>CAZNBU010000105.1:0-9522 GCA_964571035.1 uncultured Planctomycetaceae bacterium
TTGACGCCCAGCACCAGGTGCCACGGGTGCTCCTCGGCGCCCAGGTCGACGGCGTACTCGACCCAGTGGTCGTCATCCAGCGACCAGATCTGCGGCTCGTCGCCGTCGGTCTTCCAGCCTTCAGGCCACTGCGCGGCGGTGTAGTCGCGCGGGCGCTTCTCCACGCGCAGGCCCGCGGTCATCACCACCGCGGCGTCTTCCCCCGCGGGCGGCAGAGGCACAGCGGCTGGCTCGAACCCAGGCGCGCAGACGTGCAGCGTGGCGATCGGCACCGGCCACTCGAACGCGTAGCGCCCTTGCGGGTTCTCGCAGCGCTCGAACGCCACGGGGGCTTCGCCCTTCTCTTTCACTCTAAGCCAGACCTCGCGCACCGGCGCACCGGCGGCGTTTGCGACCGCCAGGTTGAACTTCGGCCGCCGCTGCTCCAGCACGATCCGCAGGTTGGTGGTGCCGCGCTCCACGTTCTCGGTCGTCACCGCAACGTAGTCGGCGTGCTCGCACAGGATGGTCGCGGTCTGCACCGGCACGTCGCGCATCGAAAACCACCCGATCGCGTCGGTAAGCGTCGGCGGGATCTCCGGATGGTCGGCGATCGACAGCTTCGCGCCGGGGACCGCGCCGCCGTCATGATCGACGACCGTGCCCGAAATCCACGCCTGCGAGTCGTTGGCGAACGTGACCGGGTGAAACGGGTTGCCGGTCGGCGTGACGCCCGGGCCTGAGTAGACGCCGGCGCTCGCGGGCACGCCGACCGTCAACTCGCAGCGCCGCGCCATCAGCACCTCGTTGCCGCGCACCAGCGCGACAAAGGGCGGCGGGTTTACGGGGTCCCACGTGGTTCGCAGCACGCCTTCGGTGCCGGAGATCGGCGTCAGGTGCAGGTGGCTCAGCACACCGGCGGTGCCCTCGTGCGACCAGCGCAGCGGATCTATCTGCCCGAAACAGGCGACCGCCAGCCCGGCGTCCGGCGCACCCACGCGGATGTCCACTTCGCACGGCTCGTGCGGCGCCCAGAAGACGCCAAGCTCGTTCAACTCGCCGCGCCGCAGCGTTGCGACGGTGAACCCCTCTACAAGCCGGAACTGCCCGGCGCGGACGTTGAGCGCCAGCGCGGGGTAGCTCTCCGGCCACTTCGTGGGCGTGGGCATGTTCACGGCGATGAAGCCCTTCTTGTCGGTTGTGGCTGGCACGGCGACCGGCAGCACGGGGCCGCTCAGGCGGTCCGTGGCTGGGAAGAACGTGAACAGTGTGACGGTGGCGTCGGCGACTTCCTTGAGCGTGGTCACGTCCATCAGCTTCGCGCGCAGCGGCGTGGCGACCATGGCGGGTGCTGCCATGCCGCGCGAGTGCCAGTAGGTCTGCCAGACTTCGGGCTCGCCCAGCTTCGCGAGATCGACCATCTGCTCTTCGGCGGACTTTTCTTGCTCCTGTGCCGGCATGTCCTCGCGCCGCAGCAACTGGCGCCCCGCCAGCCCGCGGCGAAGGTCGCGGCTGGCTTCTCGCGTTGATGGAACCCGCGCCGAAGCCGGATAGCGCACCGTGGCAGGATCGCGCGCTGCCTCGCCGCCGGGGCGCGCTTCACCGCCCGCGCTTTCGCGCGTCGAGCCCATGTCGCCTGCGGTCGCTTCACCGCGCCGCGTGACTTCACGGGATGCCCGGCTCGGTGTTTCGTCGCCGGTCGCAACGCCGAGCTCAGACTCGACACCGGTCGTCTCGCCGCGCGCTGCAACGGGGCCGGAAGCCACTGCCACATCAACTGTCGTGTTGTCTGTTTCGGGCGTCGCGCTTGCGGGATCATCAGCGATTGGCGCTGCACCCTCGCTCGGACCGGTGGACGCGTTCACCAGCACCCATGCGCCCGCGAAACACGCAAGTACGACGGCAACCAGCAACAGCAGTTTCAAGCGTTGGCGCATCGCCACCCCTCGGCGCGCACTCTAACGAAAGCGGGCCGCTTTACGCGACCCGCTTTTCCGCAAAGTCCCGGCTCAGGCTGTTCTGCGACGCAGGACCAACGCAAACCCAAGCAACCCAAGCGCCGCAAGAATCGCCCAACCGCCGCCGTGGCCGCTGCACCCGCCGCCACTGCTGCCTGTGCCGGTGCTGCCGACACTGCTGTAGGTGAACGTGTTCGCCAGCACCTGCGTGGGCAGGTTGCCGCTGTTGATCTCGATCATCAGCTTTTCGCCGCCGCCCGGCGGCACCAGCAGGCCGGTCACCTGCGTGCCCGCGGAGATCGCCGGCGTGCCCGGGCAGACCACTCCGCCGATCCTTACGCTGAACGGCGTCTGGAACCCGCTGCCCTGGATCGTGATCGCCTTGCCGCCCTTGGGCAGGTCGCCGGTCGGGGAAAAGCTCGTCACCGCGAACTCGATCGCGCCTATGGTCACCCCATTGGGCGCGGGGGTCCCGAGCAGCACGGTGCTGCTTGAACTGACATCCAGCGGGCTGGCAATCGACAGCGTAAACGTCTCCGGCGTCGCGAGCGCGCCGATCCCCGCCGAAGGCGACAGCCCGACTCTTACCCACAGGTTGGCTGTGGTCGAAACCGCCATGTTGAGCGGCGTGCCGAACACAGCCGCGACAACTCCACCGCCCGCGCCCGAAAACAGCAGCGTGTCGGCGGTGGCACTGAATGCGCCGTCGCCGTCGTCGCGGTACACCTGCACGCCGGCTGTGGCGTCAACGTCCGTGGTCCAGTTGCCGGTGCCGCCCGTGGTCAGCGCGATGCTATTCACGGTGGCGGGGCCGTTCAAAGCCGACACCCGGAACTGCGCAATCGTGTAGCTGCCGGGTGCGCCCCCCTTGTGGGTGGCGATGGACGGCTGGTTGGGCCCGTTGGCGACAGTCAGCGCCGCCGAGTCAATGATCAGCGCGGTGCTGGCCAATGTCGGAATGCCGCTGGTGGTGCCGGTTGTCGCCGGCGTGGCGGCCACGGACTGCAGCGCGGCGTTGAACGTCTGGCCGCTGATGGCAGTCCCATTGAGTTTGCCGGTCAGGAAGAAACGGCGGTTGCTGGAAGCCGGCAGGTTGGTCTGCGTCAACGTGAACGTTGCGACGCCGCCGGAAAATCCTGTGAGCGTCGCAGCCGCCGGCAGGTCAATCGCCGCGCCGTCCCACGTGCCGCTGCTGTCGTCTTCGTGCAGCGCAAGCTGCAGGTAGGCGGAGTCGTGCAGTCCCGTACCTGACGCGTTGAACGTAAGGGTCGAAACGGTCCATCCGGTGCCGGGCGCAGCCGACAGGGTTATGTCGCACAACAGTTCACCATCGCCGGTGCCCTGCGAGTTGCTGTTGACGGTCGTCGCTGCCAGCGGCCCGTTGAGAGTCGCAAGCAGCACGTTGGCGCTGACCTCAAGGCCGGCTGTCCCGTTCAGGCTGGGCGCCGGGAGGCCGGTCGCCGTCCCGCCCAGCGGCGCGCCCGAGATCGCCGACACGTAGCACTGGAATGTCTCGAGGTTGTTTGCGTTCGTATTCAGATTGTAGACGACGAAGAACCGCCGCACCTGGCCGGGTTGGAAGACCGGATGCGAGGTCATATCAAAGTCGACGACGCCGTTGTCCTGCACGAAGAACTGGGTGTCCACCAGCGTGTCGGACGCGTCGCTGAAGCTGCCGCTGGCGTCAGAATCCCACCACAACTGCACGTTGTTTAGATCGGTGGACTCGTCGGCAGTGCCCAGGCTCGAAACCGAGAGGTTCGACGGTTTGTCCGGCGGTCCGTTGGGATATCCGATGGTGAACTCCTGGCACACATTGCCCGTTGAGGCAAGCAAGGCCTGAACCGGTGTGGGGATGCTGGCATCCACGACGTCAAACACCGGCGCGTCGATCACCAAGCCTTCCATGACCGCCGACGGCAACCCGGACTTGCTGCCGCCGGTGACCGCTATGTCCTGCACGGCGAACTTCAGCGTCTGCCCGGGCAGGGCCGTTGAAGCCATGCGGACGACGACAAAATACGTTCGCGAGGCGTTGGCGCCGATGAACTGCTCGGCGCTGATCAGGCTGAAAACGACCGTTCCGTCATCCACGGTGAAGTTGCCGGGCGCCGAGACGGCAATCGTGTCGATGGCTGCGTTGAACTGGTTGTCCGCGTCCGCGTCGCGGTACAATGTGACCTCGCTGTAGGCTGTGCTGTCGTCGCCGGTGCCTGAGGCAGCCAGCTCAATCGTGTCCATGACAACGCTGCCCTGAGAGTTTGCCGCAATGTTGAAGCGCCCGGCATCAACGCCGAGGCTGCCGGGGCCCTCCGCGTTCGCGTACACGTTTTTTGCCGTGCCCACGTTGGCTGTCACGGTAATGCCCGGGCCGGTCAGGAACACAAACTGGACTTCCCAGTCGCCGGACGTTGTGGCGCTGCCTGCTGTCGACTGGTAGGTGCCCGGAGAGGTGTAGATGCGCTGCCGCGTGCCAACACTGTGGATGTAGAACCCGACGCCCGTGCGGCTGTCAAACGACCAGTCCACCAGCATGTTCTGCGTGGCGTTGTAAACGAAAGGCGTAGACAGCGGGAAGATGAAGTACCCGCCCACGTAGGTCGGTGCGAAGTTGGCGGGCCCGAAGGAGGTCACCATGCTGGCTGGAATGTAGTTGGTGTCGAACGTGCCGGTCATTCCGCCGAACGGGTTGTTCGTGGTGTGCGCCACGCGGATTCGCAAGTTGTTGTACGTGCCCGGCCCGGGCGGCACCGGAATCTGGAACCCCGCCTGCGTGCACTCACGAACACGGATCTCAATCAACTGCGACCCGCCCGGCACGTTGATCTCGGTGTTTGTGTAGGCGGTCTGGTAGCGCCCGCTGCCGGTGCCCGAGAACCGGAACGGAAAAATGTTGTTCGACGTCGGCTGGCCAAGGGTCACCACGGTCTGGCCAATCAGCGGCATGCCGACGGCGAGGAACAACGCACACACCAACACGCTTCGAAATGCAGTCATCACGACCATCCTCCGAACGTATAGCGCCGGCGCTTTGTCGCGCGCGAAAGCGGGCGACGTTTACACCTTTGGTTGTTTGAATTAGATGTTGATGTTGCGTCGGGTGCGGCCAGCCGGTCAAGCCAATTTCAACCGATCCACACGCGACAAAATTACCACTCTACGTGGTGTCGGCCGCGCCGAGTTGCAGCACTTGCGCATGCCAGCGCACCCATGATGGCCATCAGTGCGGCAAGGCCCGTCACGCCGCCACAGGCGGACGCGCACCCCCCGTCGGGCGCAGGGCTGGAGGAGGTAGACCCGACAGACCCATAGCCGAACGTCTGCCCGATTGCCTGTGTCGGCATTTTGCCGCTGCTGATCTCGATCGGCAGGTTGCTGCCGGCGCCGGGCGGAACGTACAGGCCCGTTACCTTCGTGCCGCCCGCAATCACAGGCGTGCCCGGGCACACCACGCCGCCGATACTCACCGAAAACGGCGTCACGAATCCGGTTCCTTCAATCGTGATCGGCTTGCCGCCCTTCGGAAGGTCCTTCGGAGGATCGAACGTAGTGACCACAAACGCAATCGCGCCGATGGAGACGCCGTCAGGCAACGGGTTGCCAAGCAGCACCACGCTGCTGGCGCTGACGCCGGCGGGCGACGCAATCGACACCGTGAACGTCTCCGGCGCGGCTTGCAGCCCGGCGCCCGCGGTAGCCGTCAGCCGCAGCCGTACCCATAGATCGGCGTACGTGCCCGGAGCAATGACCAGTGGCGCGCCAAAAGTGGCGCTGACCAGCGCGCCGCCCCCGCCCTGGAACAGCAGCACGTCCGAGCCCGCGTTGAAGGCGCCGTCGCCATCGTCGCGATACACCGAGACACCCATGCTGCCGTCGATGTCATTCGTCCAGTTGCCGGAACCGCCGGTGGTCAGGTCCACGCCGTTCACCGTGATGCTTCCGTTGATGGCATGAAGCCGAAACTGTGCGGCAACGTAGCTTGCCGGCGTGCCCGACGGATGGGTGACACTGTTGGGCTGGTTGGGCCCGTTCGTCACCTGCAGCGAGGCGGCGTCGATAATGAGCGCCGGAGCAACGGCCGTGGGAACGCCCCCGAGCAGCCCGTTCGTCGGCGGCGTCGCGCTCACGCCTTGGAGGTTGGTATTGAAGGTCTGTGCGGTGGTTGCCGTCCCGTTGAGTTTCGCAACCAGAAAGAACCTGCGAGCAGTACCCGCGGGAAACGCCGTGTTGGCCAGGCTGAACGTCACCATTCCTGAGCTGAAACTCATTGCGGTTGGCGCGGCCAGCGAGTCGATCAACGCGCCGTCCCAGGTCCCGCTGGTGTCGTCTTCGTACAGTGCAACTTCGGAGAACGCAGTATTCGGGTTGCCGGTGCCGGTCGCGTGGTAGGTCAGTGAGGTGGCGGTCCATGACGCGCCGGGCGCAGCGGCCAAGGTTACATCACAGATAAGCTCGCCATCGCCGGTGATGCCGACGCTGTTGCTGCTGACCGTCAGCGCCGTCACCGGTCCGTTCAGCGTCGCAGCCAGCAGGAGCGCGCTGATCTCCAGGCCCTTCGTGCCGTTGGTGCCGGGGGCCGGCAGGCCGTTTACCGTGCCGCCCAGGGCCATCCCGGAAACCGCCGAAACGTAGCACTGGAAGGTCTCATTGTCCGAGCCGCTGATGCTGAGCACGTAAACAACAAAAAACCTGCGCGTCGTGCCCGCTGAAAAGTTGCCGTGCGTGGTCATGTCAAAACTGACCGTGCCGTTATCCATCGTGTAGTTGCTGGTGTCGATCAGCGCGTCCGACACGCTTGAAAATGACCCGCTGGAGTCCGAGTCCCACCACAACTCGACCGCCGTCAGGTCCGCCGCCTCGTCAGCGGTGCCAAGCCCGGTAACCGTGATGGTCGCGGGCTTGTCGGCGGGCCCGGCGGGGTAGGCGATGGTGAACTCCTGGCACACATTGCCGCCGGTGCCGAGGACGGCGGGAACTATCGTAGGTGAACTGGCATCCAGTACATTGAAGACGGGCGTATCGATCAGCAGCCCGGTCATGGGCGATGAAGGAACACCGCCTTTGGTGTTTGCAGCGACGGTGATGTCGTTGACAACAAAGTCGAGGGTCTGCACCGGCAACGCGGTGCCCGCCAGCTTCACGACGATGAAGTACGTTCGCGTCTCGCTGGCCATGAAGCCTTGCTCGGACGGAACAACCGAGAAGGCAATCGTCCCGTCATCGACCGTGAAGTTGCCCGTCGACGTAACCGCAAGCGCGTCGGTGCCGTGGGTAAACGTGTCGGAGCTGTCGGTGTCGCGGTACACCGCAACTTCCTGGTAGGCGGTCGCGTCGTCGGCCGTGCCTGCGGCTTTGACCTCGATGCCGGTAAGCGTCATCGGGCCCTGCGAGTTGGACGCGATGGCGAACTTCGCCGCTTCAATGCCGTTACCGCCGGGCCCCTGCGCGTTGGCGTAGACAGTCTGCTGCACGCCGGGCGTTACACTCACCGTGAGCTGCGGACCAACCTGCACGATCAACTCAATGCCGATGTTGCCGGAGTTGGCTGCGGTGCCCGTCGGGGACGCCGCGCCACCGCCATTGAGATACACGCGATTGCGGCCCAGCAGGCTGCTTACGGACCACCCGGCTCCGATCCGTGAGTCGTAAGACCAGTCGAACAACAACGAATCGGTGCCGTTGTACTGAAACGGGTTGGTCAGAGCGAAAACGTACCACTGCCTGCCGGTTACCGTGCTTGTGGCCGTAGTCGGCGTGACGTTGACCGGGGAGGTCGTGCCCGGGTCACCCATGCAGACCGCCAGGTTGCCCGTGTAATTCGCGGCAAACGTCCCGGACAGCGCAAGGGGCGACAGCGTGCTGTGCGCAAGCCTCAGGCGGAAGTTGTTGAACGTCGGAGTCGCGATGATGTTGCCGTGAACGCGCACCTCAACGACCGTGCCGCCGCCGGCAATCCCGATTTCTGTAGAACTGTAAGAATGCTGAAACCGCCCGCTGCCAGTGCTGTAGTTGAACGGAAAGCTGTTGTTTGCCTGCGTGAGGTCCCCCATCGTCACCGTGGTCTGGGCTGCCAGCGCTGCGGACATCCAGATCAAAACGACAACCAATGGAATCGCTTGTTTGACCATTTCGCTCACGTGCTTGATCAGCTTCCCACAGTAAACCGCCGCCGCGCCAGCCGACAACCGAGCATCGCTGAAAGAAGTGCCGCGACAACCCACACCCAGGCTGCCCCCGCGCCGCCCGAGCACCCGCCACCCCCGCTGCTGCCGTTGGTCGAGCCGACCTGGCTATAGGTAAAGGTGCTGGAGATGACCTGCGGCGGCACTGTGCCGCTCGTGATCTCGATGGCCAGCTTGTTGCCGCCACCGGGCGGCACCGTTATGCCCGACACCTGCGTGCCGCCGGTGATCACCGGCGTGCCGGGGCAGATCACGCCGCCGATCTTGACCGTAAACGGCGCGACGAACCCGCTGCCCTGGATGGTGATCGCCTTGCCGCCCTTGGGCAAGTCGCCGGTGGGGTTGAAGCTGCTGACGGCAAACTCGATCGCGCCGATCGTACCGCCGTTCGGCGCCGGAGTGCCCAGCAGCACCACCGCCGTCGCACTCACATCCGTAGCGCTGGCAATCGAAACCGTGAACGTCTCCGGTGCAGCCAGCGCGCCGACGCCCGCGGTTGCCGTGAACCCGACCCGTACCCAAATGTCAGCGGTCGATGTGACGGGCATGCTGACCGCGCTCGAAAAGGTCGCCGTGATCACTGCGGCACCGCCGCCCTGGTACAACTGCGTATCGCCCGTCGCGCTGAACACGCCATCACCGTCATCGAGGTAGATCTGCACGCCGGTTGCCGAGTCCACATCGCTCGTCCAGTCGCCGGTGCCGCCGGTCGTCAGATTCACGCCGGTCACGTCCACCGCGTCATTGAGCGCATTGAACCGCAGCCGCGCCACCACGTAGCTGCCGGGGCTGCCCGATGGATGAGTCACGGTCGCCGGCTGCGTCGGCGCGTTGCCCACAGTCACCGCCGCGGTATCGATCACCAGCGCGGTGCTGGCCGCGGTCGGGATGCCGCTGGTGCTGGCCCCAGCCGGGCCTGTGGCCGCGACACTGTCCAGCGCGGCGTTGAACGTCTGGCCCGTGGTCGCGCTGCCGTTCATTTTACCGACAAGGAAGAAGCGCCGGGATGTCCCGGCTGGGAACGCCGTCGTGGTCAGCGAAAAGGTCGCCACGCCGCCGGAGAACCCGGTGACAGGGGCTGCGGCGGCCGGATCGATCGTGGCGTTCTCGAATGTCGTGCTTCCATCATCCTGGTGCAACGCCAGTTGCGCGAACGCATTGTTGTGGCTGCCGGTGCCGCTTGCCGCAAACGTCAGTGTGTTCACCGTCCACGCACCGCCGGGCGCTGCCGCCAGCGTGACGTCGCACAGCACCACCCCGTCGCCGGATGCGCCGGACGTGTTGCTGTTGACGTTCATGGCGGCTGTCGGGCCGTTGAGCGTCGCGATCAGCACGTTTGCGCTGACCTCAAGGCCGGGTGTACCGTTGACGCTGGGCGCCGGGACGCCGTTCGCGGTGCCGCC
>CAZNBU010000106.1:0-9407 GCA_964571035.1 uncultured Planctomycetaceae bacterium
TCAACGATTCGACGGTTTCTCTGGCCGCCCGCGCTTCCGCCCTGCTGGCGATCGCAGCAGGCAACGATTGCAAGGCGTCCCACAGCGGCGCGTGGCCCGGTGCAATGGCATCCGTGAACACCCACGCAGGACGGTTGGCGCGAAGCGCGGTGGTGTCCTTGGCAGCCCCCGCCAGAATCCCGAGCGCATGCTCGACGGCCTTGACTTCGGCCGGCTTCGGTTTGGCGGGCAGCAGTTGCCTCAACTGGTCTGCGAGTAAGTCCACATGCGTTGCCATCGCACGACCCGCCGCCTTCGCCACGCGAACCAATTCGTCGTGCTCTGCCTGCTGGAACTTGCGACGCTCCTCCCGCTACCAGACGCGCCGAAACTCCTCCAGAAACTGGCGGTGCACGCCGGCCGCCTGGTCCGGCGAGTATCCCAGCAGCATCTGCGCGGTCGGCGCGCTGCGGTACCATTGAATGAGTTGGCTCATGCCAGCGCTTCCCGTGTGGTGGCCTGCCGGATCAGCCGGTCGATGATCACGTCTAGGCCCATTGCCTGCTCCAGCGTGCCGTCGTGTCGCTCCAGGACCTGCAGGTGGTAGTGCTTCTCAGCAACCACGGTGCTGTGCCCCAGCCACAGCGCGGCCACCGCCGCCGGCACGCCGAGCGACGCCAGGTAGCTGCAGGCGTTGCGTCGCAACTGCTGCGGGGAGATGCGTCGGCCCTTGTAGGCCTTGGTCGTCGCTTCCCACGGCAGTTTCGGGAAGGCCGGCTGGTCGAGATCCCGATGCGGCAGCACGTACTCCCGTCCTCCTGCCTGCAACTTCCAAAGCCGCAGCAGCTGCAGGAACTTTGGCCCGAGCTCGGCCTCGGGAGCGCCGATCAGCGGCAGCATGCGCATCCGACCGGTCTTCTGCGACAGGATGCGGATTCGGCCTTTCGCCAGGTCGATGTCTGACCACTTCATCGCCAACCCCTCGCTGCGGCGCGCTCCGGTGATCGCCAACAATAGAAACAGTCGCGACACCGGAGTGGCCGCCAGGATCGGAGGACGCTGTTTGAAATTCTGCCACCGTCCCCTGGCAAGGCGAGCCACCTCCATCGGGCGCTCCGGGTTCTCGCGCTGCTCGGCCATCTCGTAGAAGGCCACCAGCTCGTCGGGAGTGCAGGCAACCTCCTCGCGCGGCTCCACGGGCTGTGGCTTCAGCGCATAGCGCAGGTCCTCGACGTCGGGAAAGCGCCGCGGCCTGCGGCGAGCGATCCAGTTGATCAGCGTGCGCAGATGCCTCGCGTGGTGGTTGATGGTCGCCCCGCTGCGCTGCACCTGCCTCTGCCCGTGCCGCGTCGGCTCCAGCGCAAGATGATCCAGGAACCGCCGCAGGTGATGGGGACTGAGCTGGCCGGTCTCGAGTCGCTCATGCGACGCCTCACGCAGCCATGCGTTGAAGTAGCCCATGGAGACGGCAATGATCTGGCCCGTGTGCGGGCTCAATCCGGAGCGCGCCCGGGTGTTCGCCTCGCGCACGGCGACCCGCTGCTCGACGTCTTCGAGGTAGTCGGCGACCTCGTCGATCAGCTTGGCATCGTAGCTGATCGAGCCGCCGAGCTTGATCGCCTCGGCGCGGCCGAGGATCTCTTCCTTGCGGAAGCGCTGCATCAGTCGCTGGCGCGACGGTGCATCGTATGCACCGTGGGCGGTGCAGCTGTAGCGCCGGTCCACCGGGGTTCGGCGCCGGTAATCGGTTGCAAATATGTACCACTTTCCGCGCCACATCTTGAGCGTGGCAGGCCTTCTATCGCGTCCCATTGGCCACCGCCTTTTCCTTTATGATCGTATCAGCAGTGCGATAGCATTGATCCACTGTACAGGAAATTGTACAGGAAAAAACTTCCAAACTACTCCATTCCGCACCGCTCTGTTCCACATGGAACGTCTGCAAAGGCTATATTACTAGGGATTCAGGCCGGTGCAAGCAAAACCTGCCAAAATGGCAGGTGGCGCTACGGATCAGAAGGTTGGAGGTTCGACTCCTCCCGGGTGTACCAGCTGTTGTGCGGCCTCCAGATTTCTCTGGGGGCCGCACTTTTCTTGCCGGTTTTCCGGTGATCCTCCTTAGGTTAGCACGAGCAGCAGGATGATCACCACCACCAGCGCCACTACTACCAGCGGCACCGATACGTAGATCACCCAGTGGCCGCCCCGCAGCTCGCGCAGCATCTGTACGCTTTGCGGGTTCTGTGCAGCCAGTTCCGCGAAGGCTTCCCGCTCCTGCGCGTCCAGGCCGCTGCGTTGCGCGTCGTTGCCGCCTCGCAGGGTTTCCAGCTCCGTTGTTCTGTGCCCGTTCAGCCGCTGCATCTCTGTGCTGGTTGCCGGCTGAGGGTTGATGGCAGCTTGCGCCGCCGCGGGCACGCCCATGATTCCGCACGCCAAGAGTGCAATCGCTAGGATGAAGGTGCGCACGGGTTCTCCTTGTTGCCCCTGGAGATGCCCCCGACATCCGAACGGCACGTGCGCGCGGAGCTATTCCTTCGGTGTCGCCAACAGCGTGAAATGCTTGGCCCCGGTCCATGCATGCTCGAACTGTGTGCGGCTGTAGATGAGCGCGCCGCGCCACGGGTCCTGCACGAGGATCCAGTCGTTTTCGGGGTCGTACCCGGCGATGAGGACAAAGTGGTTGTTGTCGCCGCCGGAGTTCAGCGCGACGATCAGCGGGCGCCCGCGGTCGAGGTGCGTGTACAACCCCGTGTCGCCGCGGGAGAAGTCCCCCTGAAATAACGCCGTGTGCAGTTCTTCCGATTTCAGGTAATCCACCAGATCGGCGCCGGTCAGACCCTCCTCGGCGTCGGCTTTCTTGCGCAGCACGTCGGCTTTGGCGGGATCGCACGGGTTGCCGTAGTACGCCAGCAGCATGGAGATTGCCGACACGCCGCAATCGTACTGGTCATCCTGCAAAACAATCGGCACCAGCAGCACGACCGCCTTGTCGGAGAACTGTACCTCCCTGATCGGCACACCAATCGACACGCAACCGGAAAGGGCAAGCAGGCAGACCAGCGAGAGAGCGCGTGTAAGCATGCCGCAGATTCCGCAAACCCGAAGCGGGCAAGTCAATCCCGCACCTCAATGCAACAGCCCCCGGGCATAACACCGGAGGCTGTCCCTTATCCAAACTCGCCGTCTATGCCGCCTGTCTGCGCGCGGCAACCACGCCAGTGAGCACAAGCATCGCTAACAGGAGCGCCCAGGCGGACCCGCCAACCGGCGCGCAACCCGAGCCGCTGTCGCCCCCATCGCCGCCTACGCTGCCTACTTTGCTGTAGCTGAAGGTTTGCGTGATGGTCTGCGGTGGGAGCGTCGCGCTGGTTACTTCGATGGGGAGTCCCGTTCCGCTCCCGGGCGGCACTACGAACCCGGTTACCTGCGTTCCGCCCACGATGATCGGCGTTCCGCCGCAGGGCACACCGCCGATGGTTACGGTCAGCGGCGCCACGAAACCCGTGCCGGTTATGGTGATCGCTTTGCCACCAGCCGGCAGGTCGTTGGACGGCACGAAACTGGTGACCGAGAACTCGATCGCGCCGATGGAAATCCCGCTCGGCGCAGGCGTGCCCAGCACCGCTGCCGTGGTCGCGTTGACGTCGGTGGCCGCGGCGATGGACAGCGTGAACGTCTCGGGCAGCGCGACCGCGCCCTGCCCGGCGGTTGCGGTGAACCCAATCCGCACCCACAGATCGGCTGTGCTGGTCACTGGCATCGTCAGCGCGGGCGAGAACGCGGCGGCCACCACGGCCGCGCCTGCGCCCTGGAACAGCATGGTGTCGGCTGCATTGAACACGCCGTCGCCGTCATCACGGAACACCTGCACGCCGGTGGTCGCGCTGACATCACTGGTCCAGTCGCCCGTGCCGCCGGTGGTCAGGTTGACTCCGTTGATCGTCACCGTGTCGTTCAGCGCAGTCAGCCGGAACGATGCAATCGTGTAGGTTCCCGCTGTTCCGGCGCGGTGCGTTGTCGTCGTGGGCTGCGTGGTGGTGTTGGCAACCGTCAGAACCGGCGTGTTGATGATCAGCGCCGTGGTATCAAGCGTCGGGATGCCTACCGTGCTGCCGTTGGCGGGCGGCGTCGCGTTGATGCTTTCCAGCCGTGCGTTGAATGTCTGGCCCGTCGTGGCTGCGCCGCTCATCTTTCCGACGAGGAAGAAGCGGCGGTCGGTGCCCTGCGGAAAGTCCGGATCGGTCAACGCGAAGGTGACCACGCCGCCGGAGTACCCCGCTGTCATGGCGGCCGCGAGGTTGGCGCTGCCCGCACCCGCCCACGAGCCGCCGGTGCTTTCGTACAGCGCCAGTTCGTTGAACGCGCTGTCGTGCGCGCCGGTGCCGGACGCGACAAACACCAGGTCCGCTACCGTCCAGTTCCCGCCCGGGGCAGCTGCCAGATTGATGTCGCAAAGCAGCTCACCGTCGCCCGTGCTGCCCTGTGAATTGCTGTCCACGCTTACCGCAGCGAGTGGACCGTTGAGTGTCGCGATCAGCACGCTGGAACTGACTTCGAGGCCATCCGTGCCGGATGGGCCGGGAGCGGGCAGGCCCGAAGCAGTACCGCCAAGCGACGCGGCACCGAACGCGGAAACATAGCACTTGAACGTTTCCTGGTGCGACGCGCCGGTGTTGAGGTTGTATACGACGAAGAACCGCCGCGTCTGGCCGGCCTGGAATGCGGGGTGCGACGCCAGGCCAAAGTCCACCATGCCGTCGTCCTGCGTGAAGCTCTGTGTGTCCACCAGTGTATCGTTTGCGGGCAGATATGCGCCGTCGTCGTCGAGGTCATACCACAGCTCTACGTCGGTCAGATCACTGGACTCGTCCGCCGTACCAAGGCTGCTGACGGTCACCGTCGCGGGCTTGTCGTCCGGGCCCGCGGCATAATTGACCATGAAAACCTGGCACACACTGCTGCCGCCCAGCACCGCCTGCTGCACCCCGGCTGGCGTTGTGTCAGTCACCGCGAACAACGGGGTCTCAATGAGCAGCCCGGGCATGGCCACGGTCGGCACGCCGGACTTGTTGGCGTTGGTGCCGGTCACGGTGATGTCCTTGATCGCGAAGTCGAAGGTCTCGCCGGCCTGGGCGGTGCCCGCCATTCTGGCCACCACGAAGTAGTTCCGGGTCTCGCTCGTGCCGAAGGCTTGCTCGGCGCCGGCTTGTACGTTGAACACTATTGTGCCGTCGTCGGCGGTGAAGTTCCCGGCGGTTCCGATCAGCACATCCGTCGGCTCGAAGGTACCGTTGCTGTTATCGTCGCGATACACCGCCACGTCGGTGAACGCCGTGGCATCGTCGCCCGTGCCTGAGGCTTCCACTTCGATAGACGCAAGCGACACGCCTGCGATGCTGTTGGACGCGATTGTGAAGTCCGCCGCCTGGATACCGTTGGCGCCTGCACCCTGCGCGTTCGCGTACACCGGCGCTTGCGCGTTGGTGCCCGCGGTTACGGTCAGCGTCGGGCCCTCAATGATCGTGAACTCGATGCCGTGGTTGCCGCTGTCGCCGATGGTCGCGGCGGTCGGCGACTGGTAGTTGCCCGGCCGAATATACTGCCGCATGCGCCCGGCGGCCGAAGAGACATTGAACCCGCCGGTGCGGGACTCGTACGACCAGTCCAGAAGCAGCGTGTCCGTGCCGTTATAGACGTAGGGCGTTGTAAGGACGAACGTCCACCACGAGAGCGCATTCTGCCCCGGGCTTTGCGTCGGCGATACCGTCGCGGGGCCGATCACTTCATCGAGTGTGCCGTAATAGTTGCCGGCAAAGGTCGACGTAATGGTCTGCGGCGTCAGCGTCGAGTGGGCCATCCGCAACCGGAACTGGCCGTAGACCGGCTGCGAAGCGGCAACCGCCCCGTGAATCCGTACTTGCGTGATCAACCCGCCGGAGGGCACGTTCAACTCGGTCGATGAGTACGCGACCTGGTAGCGTACGCTGTTCTGGCTCAGGTTGAATGGCGCCAGGTTGCTCGTGGTTGTCAGGTCGCCGAGGACGCGAATGGTCTGCGCTTCCGCCGCCCCGACAAACCCGAAACCCAACGCAAGCAAAAACACCGCCCGAACACCTGGGCTGAGCCAAGCAGTTTTCATGGTTGGCAATCCTGCTGCCGCGGACTGTTGACAAGACCGACGAGGTCCACCGCCCCGCGATCTACGATGCCTGCCACGGCATGAAGGTCATTCGTGCCCGCAAGATACTACCGTGGGGAGTTGCAACCCAAATGAAATCGGGAGCAGAACTGCCCGCTCGCCCCGAATCGCGGCCCGCAGCCCGCCCGGGCCTTAGTCCGGGCGGGTTACAGGCTCCAGTGACTTAGTGCTCGTCGTGGGGTAGGTCGAAGGTGGCGGTTTGGTCTGTCTTTTCGTGTAGCACCCTTACGTGCAGCTTGGCGCCTTCCGGCAGCTCCTTGTCCTTGATTACGTGGCAGTCGTAATAGCCTTCGGCTTCGGACCACTCGCCGACAGCCCTGGGTGGATCGGACTTGCCGGCGTGGGTGATCCATGCGGTGACCGTCGCGCCCTTGGCCGGCTTGTCGTCCTTCATCACCTTCACTTCGAAAATGCCCTCGCCCTTGTCGTGCATGTCGCCTACGAGCGCGACGTGCACGTGGTACCCGTCCTTTAGCTCTTTCTCGCCCAGCTCATGTGTTTCGCCGTGTTCATCGCCGTGGCCGTCTTTGCCATGGTCATGATCGTGCCCTCCCGTGCTGTTGTGGTTGTGGGCGTCGCCTCCGCAGCCAGCCAGCACGAGCGCCATCGCGCCCATCAGCATCAGACCGAACAGTTTCCTCATTGCTTACTCCTTTCAGGTTAGGGTTTCTTCTTCGTTGCTTTTGCGTACGACTTCCCGCGGCCCGACCAGCGAGTACCCCGCGGGGACGACCACCAGGTTCAAGAATGTTGACGTCACCAGCCCGCCCAGCACCACAATCGCCAGCGGCGCGAGCAGCTCGCTGCCCGGCTGCCCGGCCGCCATCGCCAGCGGCACGAGGCCCAGCACCGCCGCCAGCGCGGTCATCAGGATTGGCACCAGCCGCTCGTTGGAGCCCTTGAGGATCGCCTCCTGGATGGGCATGCCGTCCTGCTGCAAGTGCCGGTAGTGCGCGACCAGCAGGATGCCGTTGCGCACCGCGATGCCGAACAGCGTGATGAACCCGACCATGCTGGCAATGCTGATCACCGGCGCGACGAAGTTGCCGCCGGTCAGCAGCGCACCGAGGTTAGCGATGGGGTTCTCCGACTCGCTGATAAAGATCGCGACCACGCCGCCGATCAGCGCGAGCGGCAGGTTCAGCATCACCAGGATCGCAGATCGGAACGAGCCAAACGCCACCATCAGCAACAGCAGGATCGCGACAACCACCCCGGCGCCCATGATGTAGATCGTGCGCGAAGCCGACTGCTGCGCCTCGAACTGGCCGCCGTAGTGCACCGCGTACCCGTACCGGTGCACAATGGGATCGACCTTGCGCTTTACCTCCTCGACGAGGTGCCCCATGTTGTGACCTTCGGCGACGTTCAGCGAAATCACCGCCTTGCGCTGGCTGTTCTCGCGCGAGATCAGGTCGCTGGCCATCTCAATGCCGACAGTCGCGACTTCTTCGAGCCTCACGTGGCGGCCCTTCGGCGAGACCAGGATCAGGTTCTTCACCTGCTGCACGTTCTCGCGCTGCCTTGGATCAAGCCGCACCACCATCTCGTAGCGGCGCAGGCCCTGGTTGATGTCGGTGACCGTTACGCCGTTGAACGCCGCCTCAACCTGCTCGGCGGCACCCTGCGGTGTCAGCCCGTTACGGGCGAGGTCGTCGCGGCGGTAGAGGATCGGCACCGTCTCGATCATCATCTCGCGGTTTGCGGCTACGTCGCGCGCGCCGGGGATCGCTTGCAGCACGCCCTCTACTTCCTTGGCAATGGCTCGCAGCTTGTCCATGTCGTCGCCGAACACGTTGATCGCAATGGTTGCGGGCGTGCCGGAGAGCACGTGGCTTAGCCGGTGCTCAATCGGCTGGCCGACGGTGGTGGTGATGCCGGGCACCTGGGCAAGCACCTTGTCGATTTCGCGCCGCACTTCCTCCTTGGTGTACCCGTCGGCGACGCTGACTTCGATCTCGCTGACCGCGACTCCGTGGGCGTGCTGGTCGCGCTCAGCACGGCCGGTGCGGCGCGCGACGTGGCGCACCCCTTCGATTTCCGCGAGGCGCTGATCCACACCCTTGGCCAGCCGGTCGCTTTCGTACAGCGAGGTGCCGGGCGGCGCGTTCAGGAAGATGGTGAAAGTGCCCTCATTGAATTCGGGCAGGAACTGCGTGCCGTACAGACTTGCGAACCAGATGCTGCCGCCGGTAAGCGCCAGCGCGATCACCATCACCAGCACGCGCAACTTGATCGCAGCGCGCAGTGTGGGCATGTAGATGCGCTTCAGGAAACGAACCAGTGGCGACTCTTTTTCGTGGCCGGTCTTGGCCTTGCGAAGCAGCAACTTGCAAAGCGCGGGCGTGACGGTCACCGCGACCAGCAACGACGCCATGATGCTGATGATGTAGGCCAGCCCCAGCGGCCGGAAAAAGCGCCCTTCCAGCCCTTGCAGGAACAGCAGCGGCACGAACACCATCGCGATGATGATGGTGGCGAAGACGATGCTGCTTCGAATCTCGTTGCTGCCGTCGAACACCACGCGCATGTGCGACTTCCGCATATGCTCAGGAAGTGCGCGGTTTTCGCGCAATCTTCGAAAGACGTTTTCGACGTCGATGATCGCATCGTCCACCAGCTCGCCGATCGCGACCGCCAGCCCGCCCAGGGTCATCACGTTGATGTTCAACCCCAGCAGCCAGAGCAGCAGGATGGAGACCGCAAGGCTCAGCGGCAGCGCCGTCAGGGTGATCACTGTGGTGCGCACGTTCAGCAGGAACAGGATCAGCAGCACCGCCACCAGAATCGCCGCGTCGCGCAGCACGGTAATCACGTTGTCCACCGCGCGGCCGATGAAATCGCTGGCGCGCATCACGTGGCTGTTGAGGCGCACGGTGCCGGTGCGGTCGCCGCCCAGCGGGATGGTGACCGTGTCCAGCACGTTGCCGTCGGCGTCGCGGTCGTACAGGCCTTGCAGCGCGGCGTCGATCTGCTCGGTCAGCTCCAGCGTGTTGGTGCCGGGTGACTTGGTGACGGTGATGATGACGGCTTCGTCGCCGGCGTCTGAGCCCGTGCCGCGCGCGGGCGTCGGCCCCAGCGCGACGTCGCCTGTAACCACGTCGCCGATCGTGACCGGCGCGCCCTCGTGGTAGGTGATGACGACTTTGCGGATGTCCTCGGTTGAGGTTACGCGCGCGTCCTGGCGCAGCGGCAGCTCTTTGCCCTCGACGTTGGGCAGGTAGCCCGC
>CAZNBU010000107.1:0-9391 GCA_964571035.1 uncultured Planctomycetaceae bacterium
TGGTACAAGAAGGGCCTTGAGCGCCTGCCTGAAGACCCAAGCCTGCACAATGACTACGGCAACCTGCTGCGTGAGCTGGGCCGCTACCGCGAAAGCGTGCAGCACCTGACCACGGCAATTGAGCAGGACGCCAACCGCGCCGTCGCCTACTACAACCGCGCATTGACGCTGGAGCGGCTTGAGCTGTACGACGAAGCGCTGAAGGACTACGACGCGGTCATCGACGCCAACCCCGAAGACCTCGACGCCAAGCTGCGCAAGCTTGATCTGCTGGGCCAGATGAACCTCTTTTCAGAGGCCGAAGAATTGCTGCGGACGCTGGACGAAGCCGCCCTCGGCACCAACGAAGCGCGCGAAGCCCGCGCCCGGCTTGCCAACCGCCGCGCGCAGAAGGCTGAAGTCGAGGGGCAGCTCGCGGTCGCGCTGGCGTTTCACGGCGCGGCGATTGAGCTTCACCCGGATTTTCTCGACGTCGAAACGCCTGCGCCAGGCGACGAGCGCGCGGAAGACCGCCTCAAGCGCCTGATCAGGTTGGTGTCCAAGGTGCCCGAGGATTCCGAGAACGCCGGCCTGTGCAGCCTGCTGGAGGGCGCCGCGCGCTTCGTGAAGCTGCGCGTCAAGCGCAACGACTCCAGGCGCCGCACCACCAAGATCGAACGCGACAAGGTACGCACGCTGCTGGTCAACGCGGTGAACGCCGATGCGGGCGCAGCCGCCGCGCACAAGCTGCTGGCGGAGCTGGCGTTCTATGAACTCAAGGACGACGACCTCGCGCTCAAGCACGCCGACGCCGCGCTCAGCTCGCACCCTGACTTCGTAGGCGCGCTGTGGATCAAGGCGGTCACGCTGTCTGAGGGCAAGATGCGCCCCGACCTCGCGGTCGAGTGCTACCGCCGCATGCTCGAGATCACGCCGCACAACCCCAGCGTGCTGCTGAACCTCGGCGACCTCTACTTCGACCACGGCCAGCCGCACCGCGCGCTCAGCTACTACCGCCGCGTGCTCGAGGATCGCCCGGGCGACATCACCGTGCACCGCGACGTCGGCCACTGCTACCTGGCGTTGCAGCGCTTCGGCGACGCGATCGCGATCTTCGCGCGGCTTGAGGCGCAGGGGGCGCTGGCGCTGGAAGTGCGGCTCGACCTTGCCGAGGCACACCTCGCGGTCGGCGAGCGCGTTGAGGCGCAGAAGCTGATCGACGAAACACTGGTCGAAAACGAAGAGCTTGACCCGCAGGTGGACGCCCGCGCAGCCGAGTTGGGCGCAGCCGTCGCGCTCGCGCGCCGCAGCCCGCGCGAAGCCCGCAAGCTGCTGGCGGGCGTGGAGCACTCGCGGCTGACCACGTTTGGCCTGCTGCAGTTGGCGCGCGCGGAGATTCTGCTCGACAACCTGGCCGCCGCCGAAAAGCAGCTCAACGAAGTGGTCGAGTCGCTGGACCCGCACGCGCAGGACGCCGTGGAGGCCCGCTACCACCTCGCGCGCATCGCGTTCGCGCGCCAGGACCACAAGACAGCCAACGAGCGCATCGACGAGATGCTGGGTGCCGCGCCGCTGGACGAGCGAGCTTACCGCATGAAGTCATGGATCAGCATGCTCAGCGGCGAGTTGGAGCAAGCCGACGAGGTGCAGGAAGCCGCCAAGTTCGCGCAACTGGTGGCGAAGGTGCACCGCCTGTTGCAGTACGAGGAGTTCAGTGACGCGCAATCGCAGGCCGAGACGCTGGCGCAAGACTACCCGTCACGCATCGAGCCCATGTACTACCGCGCCTGCGCGCTGGCGCAGCAGGGCGAAGACGAGCAGGCGCTCGAGATCGTAAAGGCCCTCATCAAGCGCGCCCCCGACCTGCGCCCACGGCTGCTGGAAGAGTTTTACCTCGAGCCGCTGCGCCTGCCCGACCGCATCGAGTTCCGCACCCCGCCGATGTGACATGCCACCCGTTGCGCGTGGGCGCGGAATTCCTACACTTTCGCGCCCGCACTTGAGCGGGTTGTTTTGATACGAGGATTGCATGGCTCACTCAGCACAGGCGCGCAAGCGCAACCGCCAGAACGAGAAGCACCGCGCGCACAACCGCGCCGTCAAGTCCGACCTGCGCGCGTTCATCAAGCGCTACCGCACCGCCGCCGGCGAAAAGGCTGAGGGCGCGGGCGAAATTCTGCGCACCGTCGAAAGCAAGCTCGACAAAGCCGCCAAGCGCAACATCATCCCGACGAACCGCGCCAACCGGCTGAAGGCGCGCCTGAAGAAGACCGCGACCAAGACCGCGAAGTAGCATGATCCCGCAAGGCATTTTCGCACGAGGGCTGGCACTGTCGGCCCTCGTGCTTTGCATTTGCGCCTGCACCCCACCGCCGCAGACCCAGCCACCGGCCGATGATTCGGCCGAAGCCGCGCTGGATGCCCTGCGCACCGGCGACTACGAGCGCCTGCAGGCCCGCTTGGGCAAGGGCGACGGCCTGCTGCAACGCGCGCTGGAGCTGCAGAAGACACTGGACCCCGAGGCCTGGCGCGTGGCGCTGGGCGTGCCGACCCGCCAGCACGACATGCTTGCGGCCGCGCGCGCGCTATCCGCAGGCGACGAAGCGGCGCTGCGCGAGGCGCTGGGGTGCGGCGAGCAGGCCCTGCGCGCGGACATCCTGAACGCCACGCACAGCATCGCGACCGTGCGCGCCGGCAACCGCAACTTCTACCGCGACACCGATCCACCGGTGCAGGCTTTCGAGGGGTTGGCCATGCCCGCGCTGCCGGACGGCGCCATCGCGTGGCACGTCACGGCGCTGGCGACCCTTGGCGAGAAGCGCGTGCAGCTCAATGTCGGCCGCGGCAGGCAGGGCATGCTCGACCTGCGGGCAGCCTTCGACCTTGCCGGCGTCAAGGCGCGCACCCTTCCCGAGCGCGCGGACGCGCTGGCCGACCTGCTGCCGAGCACGCTGCAATCGCTGGACCCCGCATGGGCCGACGACCCGCGGTTTATCGACATCACGCTGCGTCTGCTGCTCCAGGACGGCACGCTCTGCACCGCACGCTGCGCCCGAGTCGACGGACGGTGGGCGCCGGTCGAATCGTCGACCAACACCATCGCTGAGCGCCTGCTGGCGCGCGCCGACGGCCGCCTGAAACGCATCCTCGCAGCCGCCAACGACTACGCCCGGCAAAGGGCCAAGTGGCCACCAAACGCATCCCTGCTCACGCTGGGGGCGTCCGACTGGGCCAACCCGCAAACCGCGCTGGGATGGGTGGAATTCGACGCCGACCCGCCCCGGGGGTTTGAATTGCTGCAAGCGCCCAACCCCACAGATACGGCTGTCATCGCCCTGCAACCCACCCCGCAGGGCCGCCGCGCGATCAACCGGGTCGGCAACCTGCTTTGGTCACAATAGCTGGCCAAATCCATCCACCGAAACGACGGAATTTACGATATACTATGGGGTTGTGCTGCTTTGGCGGAGCGTATGCCGCGGGACCTCGGAAAAGCCGAACGCAAAGACCTCCTCGGAAAACTGCCGGGTGAGGACGAAGAGTTCGTGTCCGGCATCGTCCGCTTCCTTGAGGGCGCGGGTCAGCTTGCACCACCCGGCAACGGCACACACAGCGGCAACGGCAACGGGCGCAACCGGCACGACACCGAAGTTCCGCGCCGCGCCGGCGGCAACGGTACATCCAAGACCGAGTCCCTGCGGGCCGACCCGCACGACACCGTGTTCGACGAGCCGCTGACCATCGAGGACATGCAAAGCGAGCCGCTGCTGTCCCCTGAGCCCATGCTTGAGCCCCAGGCCATGGATCAGCCGGCACCCGACGCATCGCTGATCGACGAGCTTTACAGCCGCAACGAAGACGACGTCCCGGCGCACGAGAAGTTCGACCTCGACGACGAAACCGACACCGCGCCGCCGCGCCGCCGCCGCGGCATGCCGACCCTCAAGCCCGAGCCGCACGAGATTCCGCCTTCGCAGGACACTGGCGTGCTGGAAATGGACGTCGCGAATGTCGCCGACGACGACCGGCTGAGCAGCCGCGACCTCGACGCGGATGATGCAGACGACGAGACCGGCCACCTGGGCGCCGGGGAAGAAGACCGCGCCACGGAAAAGCTGCACCCGCGCAGCGACCGCGACCCGCGCTGGCGCGCCTCCGGCCCCGCGGTGCGCGACACGGTCAACTTCTACAACCAGACGCAGAACCTCGGCGGCACGCGCGGGCCCGCCAACCCGATCACTCCGGGCGCGTCCGACAAGATCCCGTCGATTTCGCCCAGCGAAGTCAGCGCGCGTCACCCGCTGGATCTGAACCCGGACGACGAACTGCCCGTCGAGCCCATCACCGCGCGTCTGCCCAGCATCGACGATGACGAGATCGGCCGCGACACCGACAAGTACTTCGGCGGCAAACCGCCCGATTCGGACATGCTGAAACGCGTCGGCGAACTCGAAGCGCCGAAGCCACCGAAAGAAAAGCCCAAGGCATCGCCCAGCGACTCCACAGCCGGCGACCTGCAGCTTGCGGACATCGGGCCGCCGCCGGGCCGCTCGCTCGGCTCGCCCAGCGACACCGCTGCCGACTTCAGCTCCGCGCTGCGGGCTGAGCGTGACCCCGACCACGCGCCCACCCGCAAAGCGCCCAAGCTGCGCAAACCGGAGCCGCTGCCGGACCCTGAGCAGGTACGCGGCGACTTCAAGCAGGTCCCCGACGACAGCCCGTCCGAGCGCATCGTGCCGGAGCTTGGTGTCGCCGACTCGGCTGAGCTCGACATGTCGTTCCTCGACAACGCGCCTGAAGAGCCCGCCGAGGAAGAAGAGGATTTGAAGCAGAAGACCGGCCGTATCACCGAGAAAGTAGGCAAGACACGCCACGACCACATTCCGGGCATGAAAGACGCGTCGCTGCCTGAAACGGCGCCGCTGCCGCCGCGCCCGAAGATCGACACCCCGACATCACGCGTCGAAGAAGAAGAAGGCGTGCAGCGCATCACCGACGCGCTGGCGCGCCGCATCCGCGAAGAGCGCGAAGAGACACTGCGGCTGATCCAGCAGGCGGAAGAGGTCGCGTCGCGCCTGCGTAGCGCAAGCGAGCACTCGCGCCGCAACCTCGAAACGCTCAGCGGGTTGCAACCTGCCGCGCCCTCGGGCGAAACCACCATGCGCGAACCCGCGCCGCAACCCGCGCCGCCCGTCGAGCAATCCGAGCGGCCGACTGCACGGCAGCCGGTGCGCGACGAATTCGACACCAACCTGCTTCCAAGCCCCACGCAACCGGTGAAGGCACCGCAGGCATCCGACACACTGCGATCGGATCCGGTGCCGCCGCCGCCACACCCCGAGTCCCGCCGCACCACTCGCCGGCGCGTGCCGACCCAGGACATCGGCGAGCTCGTCGGCCAGATCGAGCAGAAGCTGGGCGGCAAGACCGCGTCGCTCGAAGACATCATCCGCGAGGCGTCGCGTCGCATGGAAAGCGGCGATGAGCCCGAGCCCGTGCTGCCCGACACGCCCATGGATGATTACGCGTCCATGGATCTGGACCAGCTTGTCGCAGCCTCATCCGCGCTGCGCGAATCAGTCGAAGCGGAATGGGACGAAGACCAGCATACCGGCATCACCCCCCAGGCAAGCGAGCCGCGACCGACCGAGCGCCTCAGCGGCGCATTGGAAGCAATCTGGGAAGAGGTTGACTCCCGCAGCGCAACAGGCGTGATAGAAGAGCGCAAGGTTCGCATCGCGCAGACCGGGGACGAAGTCGGCCTCGGGTGGACGCAGGAGGCGCTGTGGAAGACGTACGTCGGAATCGGGGGGGTCGTGTTCGGGCTCGGCGCCTTGTTCGCGTACGTGGTGTACTCCATCTTCTCCTACTAGCCGCGCTGCTTGCCCCGCCGCTTGCGGCGCAAACCGATCCTGACCGCGACGAAGACAGGGCTCGCATCGCGCGCCTTGAAGCCGAAATCGCCAGCATGCGCGAGCGCGTTGCGCAACTTGAGGCGCGCACCGAAGATGATGAGCTGCGCCGCGAGTCGCTGGTTCACCTCTACGGCGATATCGGGTTCCGCTATCACATGCTGTTCGAAAGCGGCACCGAGACCTTCAACCGGCCGGAGTTCCGCCTGCACCTCGGCGTGTACGGCACCGCGTACAACCAGGCGGACCAGCGCATCCGCTACGACCTGCGCATGACCACCGCCGCCATCGACTCCGCGGGCAAGCCTGTGCCCACTTTGTCGTGGCTGCCGCTGCCCGGGTTCGGCGCGCTGCCAACGCTGGCGGTTGACCGCTTCCTGATCGAGTACGACTTCCGTCGCACGATGATCGTGACGGCGGGCCGCTTTCCGTCGCACTACGCGGGCACCGAGCTGGTGTTCGACCGCGACTACCACTTCCAGGGCCTGGGCCAGCGCTTTCGGGTCGAGCAACTGTTCAACGAATCATTCCGGCGCATCATCCCGCGCATGGAGTTCCTGAGCGTGCAGAGCTACATGGCGCAGAACAACATCGGCCTGCCGGTCCTCGACACCGACGTGCCGCCGGTCTACCTGGGCGCGCAGTTCCGCATGGATTTCGCGCCGTTTGAAAGCATCGAGCGTTCAGAGGAAGACCGCCTTGCGCCGGACCTCACCAGCCCCATCGAGTTCCGCATCGCAGCCGGGATCCACTGGTACGACGGCGAAGAGAAGTTCGCGCAGAACCTTGGGCTGGGCTACATCCAGGGCACGACCAACCTGCTGGATGCGAACGCCATGGTGCAGTCGCAGTTCATGGTCGGCGAAGCGTACGGCGAGATCATGATCTTCCGGTCGCGCCGGGCGCGCGTTCGGGCGTGGTTCCATGGCGTCTTCAACTTCCACGCCGAGCCGCAGGAGAAAGGGCGCGACGAAAAGAACGACGTCGCCTTTGATGCCGGCGCCAGCTACGGCATGGAACGGCTTGAGCAGCGCTGGGACTTCCTGCTGTCGTTTCGGTACTTCTATATAGAAGCCGACGCGCTGATCCCCGAGTTCAACAGCGAAACACGCAACACCAACATCAAGGGTTGGGAAGTGCAACTGGACCTGATGGTCTTCCCCACCGTCACCGCGTTCATGATCTTCACGCACACCGAACGCGAGGACTATGAACTCAACGGGTTCGGCCTGCCGTCCAAGGACGACCCGAACCGCTCGGCGGGCCAGAGCTTCCGCATTCGCGTCGGGTTCTTTCTCGACTTCTGATTCTATGGAAACGCCCGAAACGCCCGCTCAACCTGCAAACCCCTGGAAGCGCCGCTACTCGCGCTACATGTTCGTCGTCGGCATCGGCGGCAACCTGCTGTTCTACCTGCAGGCGTGGGAGGTCTTTTCCTCCGGCCACGCGCGAGACGTAAGCCTGCCCGCGTTTCTTGTAGGGTTGTGGGCGGTCAGCAGCTGGTTCGTCTACGGGTTGGTCATGCGCGACAAGGTCATCATCGCTGCGAACATCGTAGCCATCGTAGGGTGCGCGCTGGTGATCGCCGGCAAGCTGATCTACGGCTAGCGGGCTCGCTTCCAACTGCCTGACGCGAAGGCGCGAAGAGCACGCGAAGACGCGGAGAACTACAAAAAGCGCAACCACGAAAGCACGAAGACACCAAACCACTTGCGCGTCGTTTTTCGTGCTTTTGCGTTTTCGTGGCCCATGCAGTCGCCGTTCTCGGCGATCTTCGCGGCAAAGATGTTTCGCCACTTTCTGACCACCTCAGGTGCTTGTGTACTGATGGACGCCGTCATGACACGAGAAGATGCCCTTATCCGGCTGATGAAAGACCACCAGGCCGATGTCTGGCGGTTTCTGCGTCTGATCGGGTGCGAGAGCGCGCTCGCGGACGACCTTACGCAGGAGACCTTCCTCTACATCTACCGCAACCCGATCGACGAGATCTCCCACGCAGCCACCGCCGCCTACCTCCGCAAAGCCGCCCGCAACCTGCTGCTCAACCGTCGCCGCAAGGAAGGTCGTGAACACCCACTCGACGTAGAAGCCGCTGAAGCGGCGTGGATCGCGCTGACGCCAACAGGCCACGGCGACGACCGGTTGGAAGCCTTGCAGCGCTGTCTCGAAAAACTGGCTGAGCGTTCCCGCAGCGCCGTGGACATGAAGTACGCACAGGGCCGCAGCGAAGCCGAGGTGGCGGAGCTGCTGCAAACCTCGCTGGATGCCGCCAAGTCACTGCTGAAGCGCACCCGCGCCCAGTTGCGCGAATGCGTCGAAAGGCAGGTGAACCTATGAGCTACGCCGAAACACTCATCGAGCGGGACCTGCTAGAGCTGTTGGGGGGCGACGCGCCGCCCGACTTGGTCGAACTCACGCTCTCCCGCCTCGCCGCGGGCGGCGCCGACCCCACGGACCACACGGCCCCGCCCGCGGCTAAACCCGCCGGCCGCCTGATCACTCTGCGCCGTTTGGCGGAAGCCGCGGTGGTGATCCTGGCCGTCGCGGTCATCGGGTGGCTTGTCACGCGCCCGCCCGCACTGCCGCCGGGCGTCACGGCGGCACGGGCCGACTACACCGTGCACGAGGATCACGTTGCGCTGACGGATGGGTGGATGCTGCTGACCGAAGGCGCGCCGGAAGTGCGCCACGCCGGCTCGCGCGTTCACGACGTAACGGGCCGCGCCGTGGTCGGCGGGCTTGAACTGCCTGACGCGCGCACGCTGGGCGAAGTCGCCAACGAGCTCAACCTCACCGAAAAGGAGAAGCCGATGTTCACCAACCCCAAACGCTGGATGCGCGCCGCGGGCCTCACACTGTGCCTGTTCACCGGCACTGCCATGATCGACGGTGTGATGTTCACCGCGCAGGACCCGGACACCAAGGTGGACTCTCCCAACCCGGGCGAATCCGCCAAGGTAGGCGCGCTGCTGCGCACGAGCACCAGCATCAAGGTCAACCGCTACGGGCGCATCCTGACCATAAGCGACGCGACGGAGATCAAGGACATCACAACCAAGCTGACCGGGGACGGGTTCAAGTCTTCCGACAAGGACCTCAGCTCGAACGATCCTTACGACTGGGTGACTTTCGTGCTGCCCGATGGCGGCAAGGCGGTCGCGGTCGGTTTGAGCCAGGGCACCGACTGTGAGCCCGGGTACTTCGACCTGATGCTGCCGGGGTGGGAGGGCCACCACGCCTACACGATCCCTGCGGCGGCATTGCCCGTGTTCGAGAAGCTGTACGAGCGGGCGATGAAGGAGCCCAAGGCGGTGGTCTCGCCGGAGCCGCACCACGTCGCCAAGGTGAAGGAGATGCTCGACACCGCAACGACCAGCACGGTGCGCACATACGACAAGGACCAGTGGGGCGGGTGGCTGCAGTTCGACGCCGCCAAGACAGTGCCGCTGCGCGATGCGATCCGCGACGCGATCAAAGCGCCCGCCGAGAAGGCGGCT
>CAZNBU010000108.1:0-9378 GCA_964571035.1 uncultured Planctomycetaceae bacterium
CGACATCGAGGTGCTGCTGCCCGCGACAACGTCCATGCCGTTGCGGCCGTCGCCGGTGAAGCTAAGGCCGCCAACCGCGCCCTTGAGCGTGACGCCCGAGGTCGGCGAGGTCACGTCGGTGAGGCTGATGACCTTGGATGAGCCGAACTCAGTGCTGTACAGCGCCATGCGCTCGTAGTTGCTGGTGGAAGCCGCGCTGGCCTTGCCGAGCACTGCCGTGAGGTCCGTGTCCGGAGTCAATCCGCCCACGTCTTGCACGGTGAAGAACCCGCCGAAGCGATCCACCACCGTCAACCCGCCCTTCTTGTCGAAGTAGGCCTGGTAGCTGGTGCGGGCGTCGTCGTCGTCGATGTTGTCGCTGGAGATGCCGTCCAGCGCGGTCTGGATGTCGGCCAGCGTGATGTAACCGTCGGCGTCGCCGTCGGCCACCGACACAGCCTGGGCTGCGCCGTTGGCGTCGGTGATCGTGAAGTCGAGCGTTCCGCCCGATACCGCGCTGGTCGCCATGCGCAACTCGCCGCTGTCGCTGACGAAGTCAGCCGGGACGGCGAAGTTGATGAAGCTGACGGCTTCGTCGCTGGACTTGCCGGCGCCGCCGAGCTTGCCCATGTCGGTGGCGTAGCTGGAGACGGTCTGGTACCCGTTGATGGCGGCTGCCACCACGTCGTCGTCGCCACCCTGGTTCATGATGCCGACGTTGTTGCCCAGGCTGCCCATGGTGCTGCCGGTGGTGTCTACAACGACGATGTCGCCGTTGCTGTTCTGGTGGACAGCCACGTTGCCGCCGAAGGCCGCCATGCCGCGCAGGGCACCGATCAGGGCTTCGATGTCGGCGGGGTTGTCAACGCTTGCGCCGCCGGTGTTGGCGAAGGTGAATTCTTCGTCGGTGGCGGTGATGGTGCCGTCGCCGTCGATGTCGAACCCGATGGCGGTGGTGTCACCGAAGGTGCCCGCTGCCGAGCCGCCTTCCGCTTCGCTGAACATCGCGCCGACCTGGGCCGCGGTCAGGGTGTACGTGCGCACGCCCTGGGCGCCGGTGAACTCGTACGAGCTCTCGGCGTTGCGGATGTACAGGTCGCCGTCCTTGGCGTAGACCTCGAAGTTGGGGTCGATCGCCTTCAGCGCGGTGTCAAGCTCGGTTTCGTCAACGATCGAGTCAGCGCCGCTGTTGACGACCACGTTCTGGATGTCGCCGTTGCCGACCTTGATGCCGAACACGAGGTCCTGGTCGTTGCCCTTCATCTGGATGCCGCCGGCTGCGCCGCGGATCACGAATTCGGAGCTGCCGGAATCCAGCGCCATCGGGCGGAAGCCCGCGGCGTACACGCCGGTGCTGGCCGTGTTCTGGTTGACCGCGCTGATCAGGTCCTGCGTGGTGCTGCCCGCGCCGAGCTGGATGTCAGCGCTGCCCTTGGCGCCCGCGACGCGCAGTGTCACGAAGTCGTTGCCGGTGCCTTCGGTGATGACGCCGTCATGGCTCATGGCGACGTTGCTGACCAGCGTGGCGCGTTCGGCCAGCTGGGTGACGTTGACGTCGTAGCTCTGCTTCTCGGCGCCCGGGGCCAGGCGCACGCTGCGCACGGTGAGGTCGTCGAATGCAGAGGCGTTCGGCTTCTCAATCAGGAAGTCGCTTTCGCCGTTCAGCAGGTTGCGGTTGGCGAAGCGGGTGCTGCTTGCGATGCGGTCAATGGCGACCAGCGACTGGTTGACCTTTTCCTGCTCGGCGCGGATCTGCTCGCCGCTTGCGAACCCGGTGTTCAGGGCGAACACTACGCTGCTGCGCATGTCGACCAGGATGTCGCCGATTTCGCTCAGCGCGGCTTCCGCCGTGTTAAGCAGGTTGATGTCGTTCTGGGTGTTCTTCAGCGCTTGGCCAAGGCTGCTGGTCTGGGCGCGAAGCTTTTCCGAGACGACAAGCCCGGACGGGTCGTCCGAGGCACGGTTGATACGAAGACCCGACGACAGCCGCTCAAGACTCTTCTGCTGGGCTGCGTCGTTGGCGCGAAGCTTGTTCAGCGCCGACAGACTGCTGACGTTGTTATTGATTCGAAGACCCATGGAACATCCTCCCTGACGCCGGGTGCCGCGGGCATCCTTGCCCTTTGGTTGTCGCACCCGTGTGGCCTCCGGCCTCAGACTATGAGGGAACGGGTGCAGAAAGCTTATCGGCAGAATCGGCGAGGCAACTTTATAGTTTTGATGATTTTTTCTGCTTAGCCGGTTATGGCGGAGGTCAGAGGCTAGAGGTCAGAGGTCAGGGAAGCGCTCCATTGCTGACCTCTAGCCCCTGACCTCCGGCCTCTTCACTCCCGCCTCCTGCCCCTGAACCCATCTCCCGCTATCATCCCGAGCATGCTGACACCGATCACAGAAGTGCTGGACGACCTGCGCCAGGGCAAGCCCGTCATCCTGGTAGACGACGAAGACCGCGAAAACGAAGGCGACATCATCTATGCCGCCGAGAAGATCACCCCGCAGGGCGTGAACTTCATGGCTAAGGAAGGCCGCGGCTTGATCTGCCTCTGCCTCACCAACGAAGCCGCCGACCGGCTCGACCTGCCGCCCATGACCAGCAAGAACGAGTCGCCCTTCGGCACCGCGTTCACGGTCAGCATCGAAGCCCGCGAGGGCGTCACCACCGGCATCAGCGCGCACGACCGCGCCAAGACCATACAGACCGCCGTAGCCGACAATGCCAAGCCGCGCGATCTCGTGCGCCCCGGCCACATCTTTCCGCTGCGCGCCCGCGACGGCGGAGTGCTGGTGCGGAACGGCCAGACCGAAGGCAGCGTCGACCTTTGCCGCCTGGCCGGCCTGAAGCCGGCGGCTGTGCTGTGCGAGATCATGAAGGACGACGGCACCATGGCCCGCATGCCGGACCTTGAGGTTTTTGCCGCGAAGCACGGCCTGAAGATCTGCAGCGTCGCCGACCTTGTGCGCTATCGGCTTCAACACGAGCGCATTGTCAAGCGTATCTCCAGCGCGCGCATGCCGACTGCGGCTGGGTACTTTGACATTCACGTCTACCACTCTCAGGCCGACGGCAAGGACCACATCGCGCTGTGCAAGAACGTGCACCCCGACGAGCTGCGCCCAGCCGACCAGAACTACAGCGCCGAGCCGATCCTCGCCCGCGTGCATAGCGAATGCCTGACCGGCGACGTGTTCGGCAGCCAGCGCTGCGACTGCGGGTTCCAGTTGCACGCTGCGCTGACGCAAGTGCAGAAGGCCGAACGCGGCGTGGTCGTCTACCTGCGCCAGGAAGGCCGCGGCATCGGGTTGGTGGACAAGATCAAGGCGTACGCCTTGCAGGACCAGGGCTACGACACGGTGGAAGCCAACGAGCTGCTGGGCCACCGGCCGGACAAGCGCGAGTACGGCACGGGGTGCCAGATCCTGATGGATCTGGGCGTGCGTAAGCTGAAGCTGCTGACCAACAACCCAAGCAAGCGCAGCGCAATCAGCGCCTACGGCATGGAGATCACGGAGCGCGTGCCGCTGGAAATGACGCCGACAGAGGAGAGCAACTTCTACATGCTCACCAAGCGCGACAAACTCGGCCACATCCTCCAGCTACCCAAAGACTCAGGCCGCCACAAAAGCATCCGCAAAGAACGCGGCATCGAATGAGACCTAGCAGACCGGTTGTTACTAGTTTGGGCAAACCAAAGAGGGGCGTGACATCTGATGTCGGATGAAGAACGCTATCGTCGGATACTTGCCGAAGGAACTCGCGTTAGCGTGGCAAACCCGGATTGGGAAGGAGCCACGCAACTCGGCTTTGATGTTGATGGGGAGGCGGAGTTCTTGTGCCACGGGCTTGCATCGGAGGTTCTGAGCCAACTAGTAAACGCTGGCTGCGTAAGAGTCTTGCGGGACTCCCGCAACGCTGTCTGCGACCATTCGATTCGCGTGCACATCCGAAGGTCAGATGTGATCGATGGCCGATGTGATGTCGAGGTCGTTGACCGGGCGATCAAGGAGGCTTTGGAAAAGGGGGTATCAGATCGAATCTTTCCGGAGTTTTCCGGCATGTTGAGCGGCACCGCGCTCAGACAGGCGGTAGTTGTTCCCGGTCACCTGTTCCGAAAATTCCGCCCAAGTGGAGGTTCCGCGCTAGAGAGAGGAGTAGAAGAGGCATCGGATTTGCGCCGGCTGCTATCCTCCAGCGCATCAGCAGCTTTCCTTGATTCTGTCCGTTCGGCGGGGGAGGTGCCCGACGAGGACTTTGGCGAAACCCCCGACTTGGTTGACTAGGCCGACCTAGCAACACCAGTGACCTGGACGCAAGTCGAGGCACTCGTGCAAACCCGTCAAACGGACGCTTCTACTGGCGCGCGACTGCAATCCCGGTAAACCGCCGCGATGGATTGGGCTGTTCGTGTCTCCCACTACCTTGATCCCCGCGCATTTGAGTTGCAGCGGGATGTGATCCTGCTGCTGTCAGGCGGGCGCGTGGTCGAGACCATTGTCGGCGGCCAAGTCAGCGGCGGGCTCAAAGGCTTGGCCGAAAACACGCTCGATCTTGAAAACGCCGTTGCGCTGCCCGGGTTCGTCAACTGCCACGCGCACCTGGACCTCTCCCACTTGCACCGGCAGGTGCCACGCGGGCTCAAGTTTCACGAGTGGGCGCCTGCCATCATCGCCGGACGCATGGTTGATCCCGCCATCGTGCAAGCCGGCATCGACGACGCCTGCCGCATGATGGCGGGTTCGGGCACGACCGCGGTGCTGGACATTTCGGTGGCTGGCGACGCCGCACCGCACCTGCACAAGCAGGGCTTGCGCGGTGTGCTCGCCTTGGAGGTGCTGGGGTGGTCCGGCGACGCCGCCGAAAAGGCGATGCAGCACGCCGATGACATCGTGCGCGAGCGCTTTTCACTCGAAAGCGAGCGGCTTGGCAAAGACGCGGGCGACGCGGGGCACCCAACCGACCTGGCGGGCGTGGACTACGGGTTCTCGCCGCACGCGCCGTTCAGCACCAGCCCCGAGCTGTACCAGCACGCCTACGGCCGCGCGTTCGGCGACGGGCGGGTGTGCACAACCCACGTCAACGAGACGCGCGAGGAGCTGGAGTTCATTCGCACCGGCGGCGGCCCGCTGCGCGAGTTGCTGACGAAGCTGGGTGTAGGGATCGGCGATTTCAAAGGCTACGGCGATTCGCCAATGACGCTGCTGCTGCGCGATTGGCTGGGGCCGTGGTTGCCCGCGGTAGACGAAACTGGTGCCCCGAGCGCGAGCTCGGGGCTGCCCGGCTTGGATGCTGTTTCCGGATCGCCCCTTCCTGGCGGACGGGGCACCAGTTTCTCGGAACCGCAGGGCGTGCCCTCCCTCGTACTCGTCCACGGCAACTATCCCGAGGGCGAAGACCTGCAATGGATCGCACGCACCCGGCCGACAGTCTGCTGGTGCCCGCGAAGCCACGCGTTCTTCGGCCATGACCCGTGGCCGCTTGGGGACTACATCGAAACCGGTGCCAACCTCACGCTCGGCACCGACAGCCTCGCCAGCAACGACGGGTTGGACATGTGGGGAGAAATTGCGACGGCGGCGAAAGCGCACCCGGACGCGTCTCGCGCCCAGTTGCTGCGCATGGCCACGGTCAACGGGCGCAGCGCGCTGGGCATCCCCGAAGACGCAGCCGACATCGCCATCTGGTCATTGCCCGAAGGTGCCAGCGACGCACCGCTGGAGCAGATGCTGCAACACTGGGTAGCCCGCCACCCGAACCTGATCGCCAGTTTCAGCCAAGGGCAACTCATCGCTCGGGCGGTCTGAGAAAACAGGAGCCCGGAGCAGATCGCGAAGCGAACGAACCGCAGACGAGTCACTGCCTCGGCGAGGAGGCGACGGGTAGGCGGTCGATCGAGGCTTCGACGTTCATGTTCGGCTTGCCAGCCGCCAAGCCAAACTCATCATGTTGCGCATGGCGGATCGCCCCAAAGTCTTGGTGTTCGGCGGACCCAACGGGGCAGGCAAAAGCACGCTCGCACCGAGGCAGCTACGCTTGTTGGGTATCGAGCACTTCGCCAACGCCGATGAGATCGCACGTGGCCTGAATCCAGCGAATCCAGAAGCCGCCGCCGTAGAAGCCGGCCGACAAATGCTGCGCCAGATGCGCGAACTTCGGGACCTCAGGGCCTCCTTTGCGTTTGAGAGCACGCTGGCAAGCCGCAGCTTCGCAAGATTCCTGAAGCTGTGCGGCGAATCGGGGTATGAAGTGTGGCTGACCTATGTCTGGGTGCCGTCGCCCGATGTATCGGTTTCACGCGTAGCCAAGCGTGTGCTGGCAGGCGGACACAATGTGCCGGAGCCGGATGTTCGGCGGCGGTGGAAGCGCAGCGCGTTGAATTTGTTTTCGCTGTACATTCCCCTTGCCGACTTCTGGCGTGTATGGGTGAATAAGGAAGTCGTGGGCCACCAGCTAGTGGCGGGCGGCATACGACAGGCCACTGAGTTTGTGGTCGATGACGCAACCTGGCACGCGCTAAACCATGCGGCCGAAACAGATGGCGACGAAGAAGAAACTGTTTGAGATCGACCTCGTGACGCAGGCGATGCAGCGCGAAGCGCACATCGCCGTGCAGGAAGCCCTTCTTCAGCATAAGCTGCTGGGCCACACCGTGGTCTATGCCCGTGACCGCAAGCCTGTTGAAGTTCCGCCCTGGGACATTGAGATCGACGCGACGGTGCTTGATCCCGAGAAGCAGGAAATGGCCCGCCGCGCTGAGATCATGTGGGCGGACAAACGCCGGGCCTAGCAGCTGGGGCGAGCAACGAATTCCGATATCGGCAAATCGACAGTGTGCCGGCCCTTCGCTTGCGCTTCCACCTTCGCCAAGGCTTCGGTGGACGAATCGGGCTCCTGCTTTCATAAGGGACGCAACCCGTTAGCGTTGAAGACAGAGGCCTGGTATGCTCGACATCAAACTGATCCGTGACGACCCTGGGGGCGCGAAGCAGCGGCTTGCGACCCGTGGCGTTGAGCCGGGTGTGATCGACGAGGTCCTGAAACTCGACGAAGCCTGGCGCGAGAAGAAAACCCTCGCCGAGGCCCAGCAAGCCAGCCTCAACAAAGCCAGCAAAGCCTTCGGCCCTTGGATGGGCGCGCGCAAGAAAAACCCAGACGCCCCGGCGCCCAAGGACCTGATCGATGTGCTGGGCGCCGCGCCGGCTGATCCCGAAGCCGCCAAAGCCGCGCTGGGCAAGCTCAGCGACCAGCAGGCTGAGCTGAACAACGAAGCCGCCGCGATCGAGAACCAGATCGAAGGCAAGCTGCTGTACGTCCCCAACCTGCCGAGCGCCCAAACGCCGGTAGGCAAAACAGAAGCCGACAACGTCGTCCGCAAGACACACGGCGAGCAGCCGAATTTCGACTTCACGCCCAAGCCGCACTGGGAACTGCTCGCCGGCCAGGGCTTTGACATGGAGATCGGCGGCCGCATCGCCGGCAGCGGGTTCCCGTTCTTTCGCGGCAAATTGGCGCGCCTTGAGCGCGCGCTGATCAACTTCTTTCTCGACCTGCATACGCACGAGCACGGGTACACGGAGTGCTGGACGCCGTTCATGGTGCGCGAAGAGACGCTGCGCAACAGCAGCCAGCTGCCCAAGTTTTTCGACGAGATGTACCGCACCGACGAGCGCGACGACCTGTTCATGATCCCGACCGCGGAAGTCCCGCTCACCAGCGCGCACGCGGGCGAGATCATCCCCGACGAGAAAGCTCCCATCCGCTACTGCGCGTTCACGCCCTGTTTCCGCCGCGAAGCAGGAGCAGCCGGCAAAGACACGCGCGGCATCCTGCGCGTCCACCAGTTCAACAAGGTCGAGCTGATGGTGGTCACCACGCCCGAGCAGAGCGAGCAGGAGCATGAAACGCTGACGCGCTGCGCGGAGACCGTGCTCGAAAAGCTGGAACTGCCGTACCGTCGCCTTGAACTCTGCACGGGCGACATCGGGTTCGGCGCGGCACGCTGCTATGACCTGGAGGTGTGGGCAGCCGGCGTCGGCAAGTGGCTTGAAGTCAGCTCATGCAGCAACTTTACGGACTACCAGGCACGCCGGGCCAAGATCCGCGTCAAGAACGCAGACAAGAAGACCAGGCTCGCGCACACGCTCAACGGCAGCGGGCTCGCGTGCCCGCGCACCATGATCGCGATCCTGGAGAACGGGCAGACGGCGGATGGGAAGATCAGGCTGCCTAGTGTGCTGGCGCTCTACTACGGTGGCGAGTGGCTTTGAACCGCGAATGGTCAATGATCAATGATCAATAGTCAATCGAAGTCCTCTCCATTGATCATTGAACATTGACCATTGATCATTGCCGCCCATGGACCGCTACCTGATCTCCTTCGACACCCAGCACCTCAGCCAGGAAACGGTTGACGTTCTCGTGATCGGCACCGGCGTGGCTGGGCTGACGGCGGCGATTGCGTCGGCGCGGGCTGGCTGTGAAACGCTGATGGTGAACAAGGCCCAGCTTGAGGAGAGCAACACCACATGGGCCAAGGGCGGTATCGCCGCGGTTGTGGGCGACGACGACTCGTTCGACGCACACGTGCGTGACACGCTGACCGCGGGCGACGGCCTCTGCATTGAGCCGGTAGTGCGCGAGATCGTGCAGGCTGCGCCGCACGCGGTGGAGTTCCTGCGCTCGTGCGGCGCGCGATTTGACGCCAGAACAGACGGCGAAGTCGATCTCGGGCGCGAGGGCGGGCACTCCGGCCACCGCATCCTGCACGCGGGCGGCGACGCGACCGGCGCCGAGGTCACGCGCGCGCTGCTGGCGGCTTGCAGGGGTACGCCGGGGCTGCGTGCCTACAAGAACACGTTCGTGCTTGACCTGCTGACGCACGAAGGTGCTTGCGTCGGCGCGATTATGATGCGCCACAACGAGCCGCACGTAGTCTGGGCGCGCACTGTGATACTCGCGTCGGGCGGCGCGGGGCAACTCTACCGCGAATCGAGTAATCCCGCGGTGGCCACAGCGGACGGCCACGCGATGGCTTTGCGTGCCGGGGCAGCCATGCGCGACATGGAGATGGTGCAGTTTCACCCGACGCTGCTGTATGTAGCAGGCCTTGAGCGGCGCCTGATAACCGAGGCGCTGCGCGGACATGGCGCGTACCTGCGCAACTCGATGGGCGAGCGCTTCATGGTGGGGCAGCACGAGCTGGCTGAGCTCGCGCCGCGCGACATCGTCAGCCGCGCCATCAACCGCGAGTTGCGGCGCACGGGCGACCCTGCGGCGTTTTTGGATGTCACGCACCTGGACCAGAATGAGCTGCGAATCAAGTTCCCGACCTTTATGCAGTCGTGCGATGACGCCGGTGTTGACCCAGCCAAGTCGTGGGTGCCGGTGCGCCCCGGCCCGCACTA